>NZ_JAMYSQ010000020.1:0-112017 GCF_040321995.1 Mesorhizobium sp. M0207 | reverse complement strand
GGATGGTGCACTGCTCCGGCTTCGGCTGGATTGGCCGGCAGGCATTGCCCCTGACTTCCGTACCCCGCGGGCAGACGCAATCGCCACCGGCGTCGTGGATCTGACCGCGGATGGTGCACTGCTCCGGCTTCGGCTGGATTGGCCGGCAGGCACTACCCCTGACTTCCGTGCCCCGCGGGCAGACGCAATCGCCGGCAGCGTCGTGGATCTGGCCACGGATGGTGCACTGCTCGGGCTTCGGCTCTTTCCCCACGCAAGCGCCGTTCTCCAGTTCGGTTCCGTGCGGGCAGACGCAGCGTCCGTCTTCGGTACGGATCTGGCCTTTGAGCAGAACGCAAGGTTTTGGCTTCGGCACGATGACCGTGCCGCCGCCGGACGAGCATTGGCCGTTGCGGAAGGTCGTGCCGGGCGGGCAGACGCAGTTGCCGGCGTCGTTCATGACGAAGCCTGCCGAGCATTCCTTCTTCACCTCATTCCTGATGGTGAAGGGATGACAGGCATAGGCCTTGCCGTGATCGCCCTGCACGTTGGCCGCGCCGCGGGACAACACGTCGCCGCCGCCTTGCACCGGCGTGTCGGGAGAGAGCACGCCGACGCAGTTCTGACCATTGACAGTGCCCTGCAGATTTGCCAGGCGACCGTCGTCGGGAAGCACCACGGTCACGTTGTGAACGTGGCTTTCCCCGGCGCCGAGCGTCAGTTGAGCGATGCAGGACACAGGCAAGATTGCCGGCTCCGGCGAGCAGCCGAAGGGCGGATCGATCGAGGTGATCGCAACGCCCTCCAGCCGGCCGAGGCCTTCGACGCCGATCGCATCGCCGATGCGAACCGGGCCGGAGAAGGCGCTCGCGCCATCGTTCGTGATGGCGATCTCGAACGAGCAGGGCTGGCCGGGCTTGCACTCGGCATCGCCGGTCTTCTCGACGCGGATGGTCGAGGCGCCGCCGCCCTTGGCGCAGGCCTGGCCGATCGGATAGACGATGTCGTCTCCCGGAGCCGGGCCGTAGGAGCCGCGTGCGCAGTTCTCGAATTCGCCGTTCGCGGCAACCGTCACGTCGAAATGGCGGCTGGTTCCAGGCGTCATGACGGCGCCGGCAAGCTGGCACGACAGCGCATTGGCCGGAACCGGTCCGCAAGTCCATTCCGCGCCGTCTGGGGTGACGGTCTGGATCTGGACCGGCGCTCCGCCGGCTATCAGCGTCGCGGCATCGTTGACCCGTACCGGACCGGTCGGGGCAGTGGTGCCGAGGCTGATGACGGTAATGCGGCAGGAAACGACCGCAGCACCGGCCAGCGAACCATTGCAAACCTTGGTGATGCGCAGGGCCGGCTGGCCGGCATTCGGATGACGGATGCGTTCCTTGGTGCAGGCCCTGTTGTTGGTGATGTCGTTCTCACCGGGAATAGCCTTCACCTCGGCGCAGTTCTCGACACTGTCGGGCCGGTAGTTGGCCGGCATCACCGCCCTGACGAAGATCGGCGTCGAGGCGCCAGGCAACAGCACGATGCCGGCATTGTCGCAGCGGAACTGGCCGGGGCCGTTCGGTCCGCATGTCCATGGCGGCGTCGGGCCGAAGGTCGAGGATGCCGGCACGCCGCCCGGATAGGTATCGACGACCGTCAGCGGCCCATTATAGGGGACGCTGCCATTGTTGATTATGTCGACCACGAAGGTGCAGACGCCATCGGCCGAACAGAATTCGGTGCGGGCGCGCTTCTTCAGGATCAGGTCGACCTTCTTCTCCACCGGCGGCCGGCAGTTGCGGTCACGATCGCCACGCCGGCAGACCGGGATCGAAGCACAGCCGCGATCGTTTTGCTGGCTGCCGAAAAGCGGCTTGCCGCTGGCGCCGTAATTGTAAGTGGCGCAGTTGCGCAAGGCGCTGCCTCGCCAGCCTGCGGCCAGCTTGAAGCCGAGCTTGAGGTCGACAGAGGCACCCGGATTGAGCGTGGTCACCGGATGAGTGCAAATCATCGGGGTGGTTCCAGGCGCGCAGACCCAAGGCGGGTTCGGCCCTGAATCGAGGGTGGAGCCGGCCGGCAGGGTGACTTCGTTGAGCACGATCTTGCCGTGGTAGGGTGCATCGCCGACATTGGTGACCCTGATGGTGAAGTCGCAGCCGCCACCCATCGTGCAACGTTGCACGTCGGCGCGCTTTTCGACTTTCAGATCCGGTTCCTTGTCCTTCGGTGGGCAGCGCTGATCACGCGGGATGACGATATCGACAGTCTGCGTACAGCACAGGCCCCAGCCCTCCCTCGGGCCGGCATAGGTTTCGATACCGGTGACGATGATGTGGATGACGTCGCCGGGTGAAGCGCCGACGATCTTCCAATTGAGCACACCGCCGCCGGCCGGCACCAATTGCGTGTCGGGAATGATGGTGATGCCGGGTGTCGTCGTCGAAAGCTGCACCCATTTGCCAGCCATCTCTGGGCCGACCGGCATGTGGTAGATGAAGGCGCCGCCGCCGGGCACGCAATCGACCGTGCCGCGCTCCACCTTGAAGCATTCCTTGCCGGGAGGTGGAGGCGGCGGGTTGCACCTGGTGACGTCGATCTTGATCGACGTCTTTGCACCCGTGAGATAATTGCCGTCGTCCGGCTTGCCCGGATCCTGCGACGGGATTTCGACGCCGGCGCCGCGTTCGCGGCTCACCTTAAGCACGCTCTGGTTGTGAACGGTCGTCGGCGACGGAAACGCCGCATGGTCAATCTTGGCGGTGATCTGGAAGGTGACGACGCGCTCGTTCGCAGCGCCGATGCCGTCGAGATCGCTGGCGGAAATCCGGAAATCGGGTACCGTCGCGGTATCGTCCGGTGTAGCCGAACTGCTGATCGCAGCACCAGGCAGCGGTCCGTCGGACGCATCGGTGCCGTCGCCGGTCACATGCACGCCGACGATGCGCAGGCCGTGCGGGAGTTGGTCCCTGAAATCGAGCCTGACCTTTTTCAGCATGGCGGCGAGGTCCGGGCTGGCAAAACCCTGCGGATTGCCGCGCAAGCCAAAGCTCAGCGAGTATACGACATAGTCGCAGCCTCTCTGGGTGCCTTTCTTGGTGAACAAGGGCACGATCCGGCCCGGCTCCGGATTGACGATGCGAGGATTGTCGAAATCGAGCCTGGGATCTGTAACGGCAGTGTAGATGCCCGCATCGGCAGGCTTGGTCTTGGCCGGAGCAAGGTCTTCAGCGAAGCCTTGCAGCGGACTCAGCATGGCGACCGCGATACCGGCCGCCATCAGCCAGCGCACACCGCGCCTGGCGAGTGACAGGGGTTTCATGATGGTCTCGATGACGAATGATTGTTTGCCGGTTGATTGGCTGCTCGTCGCAGGCGGGA
Source organism: Mesorhizobium sp. M0207 (assembly GCF_040321995.1). NCBI lineage: Bacteria > Pseudomonadati > Pseudomonadota > Alphaproteobacteria > Hyphomicrobiales > Phyllobacteriaceae > Mesorhizobium > Mesorhizobium sp. M0207. Next base: position 108,675 of record NZ_JAMYSQ010000020.1, on the reverse strand, counting down.
AAAATGCGAGATTGCTCATCTTCCCCTCCTCACGGTTCGCAGCTGACGGCTGGGGTTCTGAGCGGCAAGGTCATCTTGCAGCAAGGGTAGTAGCCACCCTTGTCGCTATCGGACTGCCTGTAGAAGCAGAGCCCGACGTCGACCGTATCGCCAGGGTAATGGCCGGTGATGCCGATCGTGTATGGCGCGCCGGGCGCATGCGACAGAGGTGAAGTCACCCCAACGCCAGGCGTCCTGGACAGAGCCTTGATCGAATCGCCGCCAAAGCCGGCATGGTCATGGAGATAGAGATCGGCCTCGAGGCCGGAGGGTGTGCAGAAATACCTGACATCCTCGACATCGAGGCAAGGAGGCAGATTGCCGGGGGGCGGAAAGTCCGGCGGATAGAACGGCGGCAGATAGCCGCCCGGCACCTGCTCGTAATAGCCGGCACGGCCCTCGCAGGGGCGCCAGACCTCGACGTCGCCGACATGGCCTTCGACTTCCGGGTCTTCGAAATAATTGTCGAAGTCGACGAACCACGAGCCGAAAGGCGGCATGTTGGCCGGCTTGGCCAGTGCCGTCGGCGTGATTTGCACGCCGTGCACGGCGAGCGGCCCGCCGGCTGCGAGTTGTTCGGCAAGCTCCGGGTTGTCGCGCAACTTGTCGCCGGTATCGACCAGCGTGTAAGTGCAGACGCCGATATCGAGATTGCCTTCGGCATCGTAGCCATATTGCAGGTCGAGGCCGCCGGCCGACTGTCGGTTGTCTTGCGGGAAGCCGACCGCATATTCCTGCGGCACTTCCACCCAGGCCGATTCCGTCGCCGGATCGTCCGTATTTTCGCGCCAGTAGCGGATGACCTCACCCTTGCCGGAATCGGCGAACTGGCTGTAGTCGTAGCGGTTCTCCACCGGGCCGCGCTGGGCCAGGTACATGAAGCCTTCGTTGTCGAAGGCGATGTCGGTGACCGCGTAATCCTTGTCGGCCTTGACCGTCAGTTCCCAGCGCAGGTCGCCGGCGAAACTGCCGTCGCCGGCAACGCCCACCGACCAGATCTCCGCCTTATCACCGACCGAATAATAGAGCCGGCCGCCACGATAGGCGACCGACCAGACGCGGCGCTCGTCCTGCGTGTAGCCCCAGCTGTCGGGGTCCTCGCTGTCGAAGGCAGCACCCTGGATGTCAATCACCGAGCCGTCGTCGGCAACGGCGGCAAGCCCGTGCGCCGGGCGGCCGGCTATGCCGTGGTCGAACGTGTCGAGCAGCGCGCCATTGGCGTCGATGCGGTGGATGAGGCCGGTGTCGAGATCGCTGGCGAAGAACTGGCGGTGGATATTGTCGAAAGTGACGTCGCCGATGCCGGGACCGCTATTGGCGTCGATATCGGCGAATTTCGAGACGGCGCCGGTGATGCCGTCGATCTTCCAGATCGTTCCGGGGCCGCCGCCGTTTTCGGTGCCGAACTGGCCGTCCATGAAGACAGCGTCAGCCGTGCCGCGGCGCTGCCGCTCCGGCCGGCCGTCGGCGTCGCCGTCTGGCGTGACTATGCGGATGCCGTGCAGCGACGTGGCGCCGGCATAGAGGTTTGGAATGGCCGATGGAACGCCGTCGCGCACGCCGTCGTCGTAGGTGATGCCGAACACCTGGCCGATTTGCCCGGCTGTGACCTCGAACGGTGGCGGGGTGAAGACCAATTGGCCAGACGCCGGCCCGCCCAGCCTTGAGACGTCGAAGATGCGCAAGGTCGCGCGCGCCGTGTCGATGAAGGTTTCGTCGACGGGATCGACGCCCGGCGGCAGGCCTTCCTCGAAATTGGGAATGATGGTGCCGGAGAATCCGGTCACTGCCATCGAGCCGGGATAGATGATCCGGGTTTCCTGAGCCTGTGCCGAGCCACCGAGCCAGAGCCCAGCGGCGAGCGCCAGGATCGACAATCCGCTGGCAGCCTCGATGGCGCGGCGCAAACGGCCGGCACGAGAGCGCACGAACGCGCCGTGGTCGCAAGACATGGATCTCCCCCCACAGGTCATGGGAGAAACATCCGGTCCCGGCGCGCAAATCAGGGCAAGGCGCGGCGTTCCGGCACGTTCATCCCTGATCGAATTGTCTGCTTTCCTCAACGTCACGATACGCCTGGGTCCGCGCAGGGTCAACGGAACCGGCGAAAAGCCCAGCGCATCGACCCGGTCCCGAAGGCCATGGTCGCGCTGAGCTCCTGCTGTTCCCGGAGACCATGGAGCCTCTGGATCTGTGGTCATGGGGCTTTCCTTTCCGGGGCCGCACCACGCGGCACCTGAGCGTCAGTCGCGGGGCGAGGCGGAAAGGTTCATGGGCCGGGGCCGGGCCGGCTGGATCACCGTCGGAAAATACGGGCCTGCCGGTCCCGAATCCGATCAACCGCGATGAATGGTGAACGCCTTGCGCAGAATGCTTGCGCGCCACGCAGCCTGTTCTTATATACGCGCCAAGCCGTCCAGCGCCGAATGCCGGTTGCCGGAGCGGAATTTCTTGTGAACAGGGGCTTTCGTCGGAACGCCTGTACGGGTCCTGAGAGCCTGCTTAGCGGAGAGATTAGAGAAATGGCAAAAGTAATCGGTATCGATCTGGGAACAACCAACTCCTGTGTCGCCATCATGGACGGCAAGGAATCCAAGGTGATCGAGAATGCGGAAGGCGCCCGCACGACCCCTTCCATCGTCGCCATCAACAGCGACGGCGAGCGCCTCGTCGGCCAGCCGGCCAAGCGCCAGGCGGTTACCAATCCTGAGAACACCATTTTCGCGGTCAAGCGCCTGATCGGCCGCCGCTACGACGATCCGGTGACGGAGAAGGACAAGAAGCTTGTCCCCTACAAGATCGTCAAGGGCGACAATGGCGACGCCTGGGTCGAGGCCGGCGGCAAGAAGCAGTCGCCTAGCCAGATCTCGGCGATGATCCTGCAGAAGATGAAGGAAACGGCGGAGGCCTATCTCGGCGAGAAGGTCGAGAAGGCAGTCATCACCGTTCCGGCCTATTTCAACGACGCCCAGCGCCAGGCGACCAAGGATGCCGGCAAGATCGCCGGCCTCGAAGTGCTGCGCATCATCAACGAGCCGACGGCGGCAGCACTTGCCTATGGACTGGACAAGAAGGAAGGCAAGACGATTGCCGTCTATGACCTTGGCGGCGGCACGTTCGATATTTCGGTGCTCGAAATCGGCGACGGCGTGTTCGAGGTGAAGTCGACCAATGGCGACACCTTCCTCGGGGGCGAGGATTTCGACATGCGTCTGGTCGAATATCTGGCGGCCGAGTTCAAGAAGGAACAGGGCATCGACCTGCGGAACGACAAGCTCGCCCTTCAGCGCCTCAAGGAAGCGGCTGAAAAGGCCAAGATCGAGCTGTCGTCCACCACGCAGACCGAGATCAACCTGCCCTTCATCACCGCCGATGCCACCGGCCCCAAGCACCTGACGCTGAAGCTGACGCGGGCGAAGTTCGAGAGCCTGGTCGAGGATCTCGTCCAGCGCACGATCGATCCTTGCAAGGCGGCGCTCAAGGATGCCGGCCTGAAGGCCGGCGAAATCGACGAAGTCGTCCTGGTCGGCGGCATGACCCGTATGCCCAAGATCCAGGAGATCGTGAAGCAGTTCTTCGGCAAGGAGCCGCACAAGGGCGTGAACCCGGATGAGGTCGTCGCGTTGGGCGCCGCTATCCAGGCCGGCGTGCTGCAGGGCGACGTCAAGGACGTGCTGCTGCTCGACGTGACGCCGTTGTCGCTCGGCATCGAGACGCTGGGCGGCGTATTCACGCGGCTGATCGAACGCAACACGACGATTCCGACAAAGAAGAGCCAGGTGTTCTCCACGGCCGAGGATTCGCAGTCGGCGGTGACCATCCGCGTCTTCCAGGGCGAGCGTGAAATGGCCGCCGACAACAAGGCGCTCGGCCAGTTCGATCTGGTCGGCATCCCGCCTGCGCCGCGCGGCGTGCCGCAGATCGAGGTCACCTTCGACATCGACGCCAACGGCATCGTCAACGTCTCGGCCAAGGACAAGGGCACCGGCAAGGAGCACCAGATCCGCATCCAGGCGTCCGGCGGCCTTTCGGACGCCGACATCGAGAAGATGGTCAAGGACGCCGAGGCCAATGCCGAAGCCGACAAGAAGCGGCGCGCGCTGGTCGAGGCCCGCAACCAGGCCGAGGCGCTGGTGCATTCCTCGGAGAAGTCTCTGAAGGAATACGGCGAGAAGGTTTCCGAGGCCGACCGCACGGCGATCGCCGATGCGATCGCGGCGCTGAAGACCGCTGCCGAAGGCGACGATGTGACCGAGATCGAGGCCAAGACGCAGACGCTCGCCGAAGTCTCGATGAAGCTCGGCCAGGCCATGTACGAGGCTTCGCAGAAGGAAGCCGCCGAGGCCGACGCCAAGGCTGATGCCGCCAAGGACAGTGACGTCGTCGATGCCGACTTCGAGGAAATCGACGAAGACGACGAGAAGAAGAAGTCGGCCTGAACCGCCTGACGGTACAGGTAAGGGAAAAAGCCCGGCGCACAGCCGGGCTTTTTTGCAACCCTTTGCCGGAAAAAACGCTGAGCTGCCCGAAAAAATGCGGACAAAGCCTCGTAGACACTGGCATCGCGGCTCCATCACACCTAAATCGGAACAGCGTGCCGGCAAACGACGCAACGATGCTTCAAGACGTTGACTATCCGGACTGCGGGAAAACATGAAAGCTGATTTTTACGAAACGCTAGGCGTGCAAAAGGGCGCCGACGAGAAGGAGCTCAAGAGCGCTTTTCGCAAGCTCGCCATGCAGTTCCATCCCGACCGCAACCCAGGCGACCATGCCTGCGAGCACAAGTTCAAGGAAATCAACGAAGCCTACGAGACACTGAAGGACCCGCAGAAGCGCGCCGCCTATGATCGCTTCGGCCACGCCGCCTTCGAGCACGGCGGTATGAATGGCGGGGCGCAAGGCTTTGGCGCCGGCGGCTTCGCCGACATTTTCGAAGACATTTTCGGCGACATGATGGGCGGGCGCCAGCGCCGCTCGTCCGGCGGCCGCGAGCGCGGCGCCGACCTGCGCTACAATATGGAAATTACGCTGGAAGAGGCATTTTCCGGCAAGACCGCGCAGATTCGGGTGCCAGCCTCGATTTCCTGCTCGGAATGCTCGGGCAGCGGCGCCAAGCCTGGCACCCAGCCCGTCACCTGCTCGATGTGCAACGGCCACGGCAAGGTGCGCGCCACGCAAGGCTTCTTCTCGATCGAGCGCACCTGCCCGCAATGCCAGGGGCGCGGCCAGACCATCAAGGATCCGTGCCCAAAATGCGCCGGCCAGGGCCGTGTCACCGAGGAGCGCTCGCTGTCGGTAAACATCCCTGCCGGCATCGAGGATGGTACCCGCATCCGGCTGGCCAATGAGGGCGAGGCCGGCCTGCGCGGCGGCCCGTCGGGCGATCTCTACATCTTCCTCGCGGTCAAGCCGCACGAATTCTTCCAGCGCGACGGGGCCGATCTTTATTGCAAGGTGCCGATCTCGATGACGACGGCAGCGCTTGGCGGCTCGTTCGAGGTGACGACACTGGACGGTACCCAGACGAAGGTGAAGGTGCCGGAAGGCACCCAGAACGGTCGCCAGTTCCGCCTCAAGGGCAAGGGCATGCCTGTGCTGCGCCAGCCCAATATCGGCGATCTCTACATCCAGACCGTGGTTGAGACGCCGCAGAACCTTTCGCGCCGTCAGCGCGAATTGCTGGAGGAATTCGAGCAGCTTTCCTCAAAGGACAATTCGCCTCAGTCGAGCGGATTTTTCGCCCGCATGAAAGACTTTTTCGAAACGTTCGGCGAGCACTGAAGCTGATCCCTGGAAAACGCTTCCCGAGCGTCATCAACACCTTATCCGGGGATTCGCCTTGTCTTGCACCTCGTAACTGCTAAGTAGCATGCGAGGGAGCGTTGAGGAGGACTTTCAATGACGCGTAGTCCCGGACTGCGAAAGACGCTGGCGGAAAAGTTCGACGACGAGCTGAAGTTCTTCAAGGGCTGGATCGACAAGCCGAAGGCGGTCGGTTCGATCGTCCCGACCAGTTCCATCACCGCTGGCAAGATGGCCTCGATCGTCGATCCGACATCCGGCCTGCCGGTGCTCGAGGTCGGACCCGGTACAGGCGTCATCACACGCGCCATCCTCGCCCAGGGCATTAAGCCTGAGAATCTCTACGCGGTCGAATATTCCACTGATTTCGTGCGCCATCTGCGCCAGCTTTATCCAGGCGTCAACGTCATCGAGGGCGACGCCTTCAATCTCGACGCGACGCTCGGCGACAAGCGCGACCTGATCTTCGATTCTGTGATATCGGGCGTGCCGCTGCTCAATTTCCCTGTCGCCCAGCGCATCGCCTATGTCGAGAGCCTGCTCGACCGTATCCCGGCGGGCCGGCCGATCGTGCAGCTGACTTACGGGCCGCTGTCGCCGATCCCGCCGGGCCGCGGCGACTATACGGTCGAGCATTTCCATTTCGTCATCCGCAACATTCCGCCGACGCAGCTTTGGATCTACCGACGCGGGGCCGCATGAATTGAAACGTTGGGTTTGAATAGCACTTGTCTTATACCCATCGGGTGACAAGGCAGACCCATGGCTGTGATCCCGAAAATTCTCGTCGTCGCCGGTTCGGTGCGCAGCGGCGCCTATAGCGGCAGGACCGCCGACGTGGCACAGAAGGAACTTGCCATGCAGGGCGCCGAGGTGACCCGCATCTCGCTCGCCGACTATCCGCTGCCGATCCTCGACCAGGATTTGGAAAAGGAAGAAGGCATTCCCGACAATGCTTTCAAGCTCGGCCGGATGATCGCCGCCCATGACGGGCTGCTGGTCGCGACGCCCGAATATAACGGCTCCATTCCACCGTTGCTCAAGAACAGCATCGACTGGGTGAGCCAGCTGCGCAAGGATGGCGGCCGGACGTTCAGGCCACTTGCCGGCAAGGTCGCCGGCCTCTGCTCGTCTTCCAACGGACCCTTCGGCGGGATACGCTGCATCAACCATCTGCGCGCCGTTCTGGTACGCTGCCGGATGGAGGTGGTGACACCGGAATGCTCGGTGCCGGAGGGCGGCTACGCCTTCGACGACGAGGGCAAGTTCAGGGACGAGAGACTACGCCAATCGATGGAGCACCTATGCCGAACGCTGATCGAAACCTCGCGCATGCTGTCGACGCGGATCGAGGCATGATCCCGGACGCCGCGCATGCCGACACGATGCAGGAAAGGCTGATCGTCGGCCTCGACCTGCCGACGCTGAAGCAAGCCGAGAAAGCGGTGCGCGAGCTCGACGGGATCGTCTCCTTCTACAAGATCGGTTACCAGCTCGCGTTTGCCGGCGGGCTCGACTTCGCCCGCGAGCTGGCCAGCGGCGGCACCAGGATCTTTCTCGACATGAAGCTGCTCGACATCGACAACACCGTGGCCAAGGGGGTCGAAAACATCGCCAGGATGGGCATGAGCATGCTGACGATCCATGCCTATCCGAAGACGATGAAGGCGGCGGTCGAGGCTGCCAGGGGCAGCGACCTTTGCCTACTCGGGGTCACCGTGCTGACCTCGATGGACGAGCAGGACGTGATCGACGCCGGCTATGAGTATGATCCGCATACACTGGTGCTGAGGCGCTCCGAGCAGGCGCTGCATGCCGGCATGGGCGGCATCGTCTGCTCGGCCGAGGAAGCTGAGGCGGTGCGCCGCATCGTCGGCCCCGACCTGGCGGTCGTGACGCCGGGAATCCGGCCGAAGGGCAGCGACCATGGCGACCAGAAACGCGTGGTGACGCCGGCGCAGGCGATCCGCAACGGCTCCAGCCACCTCGTCGTCGGCCGGCCGATCGTCGGTGCGGCCGACAGGCGGGCGGCGGCGGAAGCGATCCTCGATGAAATGCGCTCGGCCTGAGGGCAGGAATTAACCCGGAGAAAAGCCATGCCCAAGGGATACTGGATCGCTCGCGTCGATGTACGCGATGCGGAAGGCTACAAGGACTATGTCGCAGCTGCCAAACCGGCCTTCGACCGCTTCGGCGCCAAGTTCCTGGCGCGCGGCGGCGCGCATGAGAAGGCCGAGGGGCCGGGCCGCGACCGCAACGTGATCATCGAGTTTCCGTCGCTTGCGGCGGCGCATGACTGCTACCACTCGCCCGAATACCAGCGCGCCGTCGCGATCCGCCAGAAGGTGGCCGAGGGCGAAATCGTGTTGGTCGAGGGGATTTAGGCGAGAAGCCGGTTCGCCGCTGCCTCCGCCATCGCATCGGCGAGGCTCAAGCCCCATTGCTGGCGACAGTAATCGCGGAAATCGAAGCAGGGCAGGCCGGGGCAGACCTCGAACTCGATGAGGTGGACGCTGTCGTCGGCTTCGACCCGGAAATCGATGGAAAACACATCCCGCAGGCCAAGCCCGACCATCAGGCGTTCGGCGATGCGACGGATTCTTGCATCGGCTTCAGGCTGGCTGCCGGCGACCGGCAGCAGCACCGGCTCGGTATATTTTCCCGCAGCTTTCGCCGCTGCGCCGGCATCGCCGTAAAGCGCCAGGCTGTCCTGCATGGTCTGGAAGTCGCCGCCCGAATCGACAAAGGCGATGCCCAGCGCCTCGACGCCGGTATCCGGCCTCAATCCGAGAAAACTGGCGCGCGCGTTGCGGCCGGCGACATAGGGCTGGACGACGACATCGTCGCGATAGGCGGCGAAGACGCGCCGGCTAAGCTCCAGCGCGTGGCCGAGATCGTGGCAGTGCGAATCCGGCCAGATGCCGATCTTGGCGCCGAGCCGGTTCGGCTTGACGAACCAGCCGCCGGGCGAGGCCGGTGGCGCGACCAGCCAGGCGCCGTCACGGGCAAGGCCCGCCCGCGGCACCGGCAGGCCAAGCGCGCCGAGCACGGCGCCGGACCGGAACTTGTCCTGACAGAGCGCGAACGACGCATCGTCGGCGCCGATCGCCTTCAGCCCATTCAGCCGTGCCAGAGCTGGTGCGGCGCCGCCGCGGAAATAGGCAATGCCGTCGGTCAGCGTCCAGACAAGCGTGGTCTTCGGGTCCTCGCCGGCGAGAACGCTTGCAGCATCGTCGAGCGCCAGCGGTACGAACGACAGGCCGCGCGTCTGGCAAGCGGCGGCAAGTGCGTCGAATTCAGCAGCGATGTCGGTCGATTGCGCCAGATAGGAGGCGATTTCGGCGGCACGCTCCGGCACGTGGTTATCGGCGACCAGCCGATCGAAGCAAGCCTTTTCCGGCTCGTAGACAAGGATCAGCTTCGGCTCGCGGCTTGACATGATCGAAACGATTTCCCGGCAGCACGATTGCCTAAAGCAATTCCAGGAAAAGTGTGAAACGGTTTTCCGTCCGGAATTGCGTCAAAACAAAGAGATAGAGCGGTTCAGCATTCCCGCGAAACGATGAACCGTTCTAGCATCGCGCGGCGAATGCATTCGGCTTTCGCGGAACCGACGTCAGCTGGACGCCTGCACGACAATGCTAGACATGGGTCTAGCCAATCAGCACGCGTGGCTCGAAGCGACCATTGACTGGAATGTCGAGCATGAATGTCATGCCGGCTTGCGGGTCGAGCAGGCGCTGCTTCTCGCTTTTGCCCGACCAGGCGGAGGTGACCGCCAGCCGGTCGGCATTCCTGCCGACGAAAGCCGGACAGGACGGCTGCGTCGCCGGCATCGCCACCGAACGGACGAGCTTGCCGTCGGGTCCATAGGCTTCGACGACGCTGCCGCCCCAGCAGGCGTTCCACAATATGCCGTCACGGTCGAGCACCGAACCATCGATATAGCCCTTGGTCGAACGGTGGTCGACGAAGACCTTCGGTTCGCCAACCGGCAGGCCGGTCGCCGGATCGCAGCCGACGCGCATCAACAGCCCGGTGCTGGTGTCGGTGTAATAGGCAATGGTCCCATCCTCGGAAAAGCAGATCGAGTTGGGCACAGTAATGTCGGCATAAAGCCGGCGCAGCTCGCCCTTGAAGAACCAGTAGATCGAACCGGCACCCTTCTCCTCGCCCTTGCCCATGGTGCCGACCCACAGCGCGCCGCAAGGGTGAACGCGTGAATCGTTCGAGCGGGTGACCGCATTGTCGGCCTCGATCGGCGTGTGCAGCGTCAGCTTGCCGGTCGCGACGTCGCGGACATGCAGGCCGGTCTCGGTGGCGATCAACTGGCGCCGGTCGTCGACGATGGCGACGGCGCTGGCCATCTGACCGAGCTCGTGGATCTTGACCGCACCGCCCGACAGGCGCTGTTCGAGGAGCTGGCCATTGACGATGTCGAACCAGTAGAGCGTGTCGGTGGCAGGGTCATAGCTTGGTCCCTCGCCGAGTTGGCAGACATGGTCGGAAAAAACCGAAACAACGGTCTCGCTCATCATGCCGCTCCAAACGCCGCGTCCCAGGCCTGAACTGCGGCTTTCGCTCGCGCTGCCACTTCGTCGACGCTCATGCCCGGCTTGAAGAGGCTGGAGCCAAGACCGAAGACGCTGACGCCGGCTGCCTTGTAGCCGGCAAAATCCTTATCTGAAACGCCGCCGACCGCGCCGACCAGCACACTGGCCGGCAGCACCGCGCGCATCGCCGAAATGCCTGCCGCGCCAAGCACGCTCGCCGGGAAGAATTTCAATGCCGAGGCGCCGAGCCGGATTGCTTGAAATGCCTCGGTCGGCGTGAACACGCCGGGCATTGTCACCATGCCGTAGTGCATGGCCCGGCCCATGACCTCGGCATCGATATTGGGGCTGACCAGCAGCCGCCCGCCGGCCTTGTGCAGGCCGTCGACATCGGCGGCGCTGAGCACCGTGCCGGCACCGACCAAGGCTGTTGGAGGAAGCGCTCCGACAATGCTGGCGATGGAGGCGTAAGGATCGGGAGAGTTGAGCGGCACCTCGATCGCTTCGATACCGGCGCCGAAGATCGCCTGGCCGATCGCCACCGCCTCGCTTGGCTTGAGGCCACGCAGGATGGCGACCAGACCCCGCTCGAGCTTTGGAAAAGGTGCGGTTTCGGTCATGCGGCAACTCCATTTCCGGCGATCATGCCATTTTCGCGCGCGGCTTCGGCAAGACCGGCACGCACCGCCTCGTCGGCGTCGACCACCCTGACCGCGAGCCCGGCAAGGCCGAGCGCCTCGGCATAGAGCTTGCCGAGTGCGCCCGACGCGATCAGCACGACGGGCACGGCACTCGCCCCATAACGGCGATTTGCCGAAGCGATCTCGCCGCCGATCAGCAGGCCGGACAGGCAGGCGGCGGCATCCTCGGGCTTCAGATCCTGCAGCAGGCTGGCGGCGCGGATCGAGAACAGTCTTGAACCGATGTCACCGCCTTCGGCCAACGCCTTCAGGCACCACTCCCGGAAAAATGGATTTTCGGCGGCAACCGACTTCGGCGGCTCGCCCAGCGAATGGCGCAAGATCGAGTGCGCGGCCAGCACCGAAAACAGCTCGCCGGTCGGCCAGGTGCCGAAACCGGCAACAGAGCCGTCCTCGACCAGCACCCATTTCGAATGGGTGCCAGGCATGCAGACGAGATGGCGTCCCTTTGCCGGCAAACCGGCGCCGGCAAGCTGCGTCTCCTCGCCGCGCATGACATCCGGGGCGTCGGCCAGACGCTGGGCAAGGCCGGGCACGATGCGGATGTCGCGGCGCTGGCCGGGAATGCGGGCAGCGCCGGCGAGAATAGCGCCGATCGGCGCCGGCACGCTGACATAGGGCGCCTCCAGCCAGCCCTGGCGCGAACCGGCCATGCCGCAAATGATGACCGGCAGCGACTCGGCTGCGCCCAGGGCAGCCAGATGCCCTTCGAGGATGGACGAAAATCCTTTAGCCTGGGCGGTGATCAGTCCGTCATCGCCGCGCCGCTCGGCGAGAACCTTGCCGGCGCCGTCGAGCAGCCAGACCCTCATACGGGTGGTGCCCCAGTCGACGGCCGCGACGGAAGCTGCCTTGCTCGATGAGATCACAGGAACCCCCCATCGACGATCAGCATCTGCGCGGTCAGCATGCGTGAGGCATCCGACGCCAGGAACAGCACGGTGCCGACAATGTCTTCCGGCTGCATCACCTCTTTGATGCACTGTTTGGCGACATGAGCGGCGAGCGCTTCTTCGGTGACCCAGAGCTTTCTCTGCCGCTCGGTGATCACCCAGCCGGGCGCGATCGCGTTGACACGGATGCCGTCGACGCCGAGCTTGCCGGCAAGACCCTTGGTGAGACCGACGATGCCGGCCTTGGCGGCGGTGTAGGCCGGCATATCGGGATGGTTGATGAGAAACGACGTCGAGGTGAAGTTGATGATCGAGCCGCCGCCGGCCCGCTTCATGCCCGGCGCCACCGCCTGTGCGCTGAAGAAATGCGGGCGCAGGTTGATGGCATGGTTGTTGTCCCAGAACTCCACCGTGACGTCTTCGACGGCATGACGGTCATCCTGCGCGGCATTATTGACAAGCACCGTCACGTCGCCATGCGCCTCTGCAGCTTTGCCCGCCGACAGCCGCAACGCCTCGATGTCGCGTATGTCGGTCTTGAGATAGAGCGGCCGCCGGCCCAGCTCCTTCTCTAACCGATCGGCCAGCGCCACACTCGGACGGTCGGCAATATCGATGAAGGCGACGTTTGCCCCCTGGCGGACAAAGCCCTCTGTCAAGGCAGCGCCAATGCCGGAGCCGCCGCCGGTGATCAGCACCGAAGCGCCTTCGAGATCGGCAAAGCGCGCCGATGGCATCATAAATTCTCTCCCGGTCCAATGATCGCGGTCTGGCCGGCGCGCATCCTATCCAGCCATGTCGGGCGGGCAAGGGCGAAAGAGTGGATTGTCAGGACTTATGTCCGACAAAAGGCCGCATGGCCGCCGATCGATCAGTTGCCCAGCCGGACGCGGTACAATTCGACGGCGGCTCCGCTGGTCCCGGCAACCGGCTCAAGCCATTCCGGCACGCTGCCGCGCATCAGCCCGGCAAGAAAGCCTGCCGGCGCCTTGGCTGCGAGGAGCTTGCTTTCGGCGCTGCCGGGGCACAGCGCGACGATGCCGACGTGATGATCCGCCAGGATGGTCCTGGCATCGGCATCGGACCCAAGGAAGGCATCGAGCGCCAACAGGTTGCCGGCGACGTTGCGATGATAGGGCCCGGCGAAGACGCGATGTCCGGAATAGGCCAGGATCGGCGATCCGAGATTGGAAATTGCCAGTATAGTGGTGCCTGGCAGGCGGCCAAGCGCCGCAAAGGAGGCCATGCGCTGGCAAGCGACATCGGCGCCGTCGCCATTATCCGCCATGGTGTTGCTGTCGTCGAAGGCTACCGAGGTCGCCGCGGCAGCCCCAGTCCAGACGGCATTCACTGAAACCAGCCAGACGGCGGCCATGCGCAGCGCCACGCCGCGCGACGGGCTGACCTCTGCCCGTTGACGCCATTTGGCAATCCAGGCGGCAAGCGGGATGACGGCGAAGGCGATCGAGAATGTCGAACCGCGCACCTGCCAGGCACTGACGATGAAGGCCACGACAAGCAGCGCGCCGACAAGGCTGTCCTGCCGCCGCCAGCCGCCACGGCCAAGGCGAAGCGCCATCAGCACGAGCGCGATGAGCGGCGTGGCATAGCGCGCCACCACCCCGGCCGGATCTTCAGCGAGCAGCTTGAACAGCGACTGCGCCTCGTCGATGTGATCAAGCCATAGCTCCTTGAGGCGCGGATCGAGGTTGGCGTAGGGCGCTGCCAGGCATTGTGGGAACAAAAAGACGATGACAGCGGCCAATACCAGGGCAAGCAGGCCAAGCGAGGCGATGCGCCATTGGCGCGTGCGGCCGGCGGGCTCGACCGACGCTATCGCCGCAAGGCCGGTTCCGGCAATCGCCGCGACGACGAACTGCGCGGCCGAGAAGGCGTCGCATTGCGCCTGACCCCAGGCAGACGGCGCAATGGTGGCGACAAAGACGAGAGCGGACACGCCGGCAAAGCCGAGGCCGAAATCCCGGGCGATCAGCCTCTCGCCATTGGCGCCGAGGGCGAACAGTATGGCAACAGAGGCGCCGATGGTGGCCACATAAGGCGCGGTCTCCATGCCGACGGCCAGCATCAATCCGGCGCACAGGCCGGAGAGCAATGCCGCCGGCCTGCGCGTTGGCGCTTCAAGCAACAGGCTCAGACTGGCCATGCTCAGCATCAGCTGGACATTGTGGTGATCGAGCGCGCCAGGCGAAAAAATGCCGAGGAAATACAGTGCGGCAGCGCCGATCACGACAGCGGGCAGCACGGCGCTGTCACCGGCAAAGCTGCGCGCGGCGCGAGCCGTGAAAAATACGGTCAGGCAGAAGAGCAGCGCCGGCCACAGCACTTGCGCAACATTCTCGGCAAAGGCCGCGCTGCCGGTCAGGGCCGATACGGCGATGATGATGGCGGCGATCGGCGCATCGACCAGCCGCGACCAATGCATGACGAAACCGCCTTCCAGGCCCATCCTGTACTGGTGGAGATCGAACCACCTTTGGCCGGCCAGCATGTCGCGAACTTCGACGAGGCGCAGCAGATTGTCGTTGTCGCCGCCGGCATTGGTCAGTGCCGGGAAGCCGGCAAAGGCATTGACGGCAAGCGCCAGCGCCGTGGCAAGCAGCGCCAGCGCGATATCGGACCTCCAAATGGAGGCGCCATCGTCGGCTGTGCTCATATCGGGACCTTTGGAAGGAATACGGTGCGGTTTAAACCTAGCCTTAACAGCTTCAATAAATAGTAAAGCCGCCCGAGCGAGGCCGGCGTTTGAGCGGTCAGGGGCCTTACAGGGCATCCGGAGACGAAAATGCCACAAGAAGTGCGCCATGAGCCGAGCATCGCCGTGCTCCTGCCTTGCTACAATGAGGAGCTGACGATCGGCGAAGTGGTGCGGCGCTTTCGCGAAACGCTGCCTGCCGCAGCGATCTATGTCTACGACAACAATTCGCGCGACCTGACGGCGCTCCGAGCCCGCGCCGCCGGCGCCATCGTGGTGCGCGAGCCGCGCCAGGGCAAAGGCAATGTCGTGCGCCGCATGTTCGCCGACATCGAGGCCGACATCTACCTGATGGCCGACGGCGACGGCACCTATGCGCCGGAGGACGCGCCGCAACTGATCAACACGCTGCTGACCGAGCGCTCCGACATGGTGGTGGGCACCAGGCGCGGCGTCGCCAACGACGCCGGCAGGACAGGCCACGCCTTCGGCAACCGCATCTTCAACAGCCTCTACAAACGTTTATTTGGCTCGGACTTTACCGATATCTTCTCGGGTTACCGCGCCTTCACCAGGCGCTTCGTCAAGAGTTTTCCCGCCGTTTCCGGCGGTTTCGAGATCGAGACCGAAATGTCGGTGCACGCCTCGCAGCTCAAATTGCCGGTCAGCGAGATCGGCCTCGACTATGGCCGCCGGCCGGAAGGCTCCTCGTCGAAGCTGTCGACCTTTCGCGACGGCGCGAAGATCCTGTGGATGTTCGCCATGCTGATGAAGGAGACGCAGCCGCTGCGTTTCTTCGGCGCTTTTTCGGTGTTCTTCCTGGCATCAAGCCTGTTTCTGATGGCCCCGGTGCTGATCGAGTTCGCCGAAACCGGGCTTGTGCCGCGCATGCCGACGTGGGTGCTGTCGGTCGGGCTGCTGCTGCTGTCGATGCTGGCGGCGGTGACCGGGGTAATCCTCGACTCGGTGTCGCGCGGCCGGGCCGAGCAGAAGCGCATCTTCTATCTGTCGATGCCTTCCGGCCGCGTCGAACGCGAACGCGCAAGTGCGCTCGCGATTTTGAAGACCGGACCGCGCAAGACCCCGCGGGCGGCTTAGAGCCCTAAATGGGACGCCTCGCCCGCTTCATTGTCGCCGGCGGCATCGGCTTCGTCGCCGACGCGGCGGCGCTTTGGCTGGTGTTGGCGATAGCGCCGCTTGGCCCCTTCGCGGCTCGCATCATCTCGATCGGTTTTGCCTTGTCCGTCACCTGGCTGATCAATCGCCATCTGACCTTCTCGCCTTCCAGCCGCGGCGTCGCGCAAGAGGGCGCACGCTATGGCGGCGTCGGCATCGCCACCAGCCTCGTCAATTATCTCGTCTATTGCGCCATGCTGTTCGCGCTGCCGATGGTGCCGCCGCTCGTCGCCCTTGCGGTCGCCTCGCTGGTTGCCATGGCGCTGTCCTTCCTCGGCTATTCCAAGCTGGTCTTCGACCGCTGAACGCACATCGCATTGGGGTCTGCGCCAGAAGCGCAGCCTCATCATGACCTTGGCCGATTGGCAGAGGCCGCCGATTTCCTTATATCGCTCTCGTCGATGCATCGGCCCGAAAAATCGGAAACGATTTTCGGAAAGCACGATGCATGGATTCAAAGTGTTGGAGCGTATGTGCGTCCGGGTGGACGCACGTTTGTTGCAACTGCGCCGGAGAGCACCCATGCCCCTGAAAGTCGCCGTCCAGATGGACCACATCTCTACCGTGTCGATTGCCGGCGACACGTCGTTTGCGCTGTCGCTGGAAGCGCAGCGGCGCGGGCACCAGCTGTTCCACTACACGCCCGACCGGCTGTCGCTGCGCGAAGGCAAGGTGTTTGCCCGTATCGAGGCGATGCAGGTCCGCGACGAGAAGGGCAACCATTATTCGCTGGGCGAGAAGGTGCGCACCGATCTTGGGGAGATGGACGTCATCCTTTTGCGGCAGGATCCGCCCTTCGACATGAACTACATCACCACCACGCATATCCTCGAGCGCATTCATCCGAAGACGCTGGTGGTCAACGACCCGGCCTGGGTGCGCAACAGCCCGGAAAAGATCTTCGTCACCGAATTTCCCGACCTGATGCCGGACACGCTGATCACCAAGGACCCGCTCGAGGTCGCCGCCTTTCGCAAGGAGTTCGGCGATATCATCGTCAAGCCGCTCTACGGCAATGGCGGCGCCGGCATCTTCCACCTGCACGAGGCCGACCGCAACCTCGCCTCGCTGCTCGAAATGTTCGGCCAGTTGTTCCGCGAACCCTACATCGTGCAGCGCTACCTCAAGGAGGTGCGGGCTGGCGACAAGCGCATTATCCTGATTGACGGCGAGCCTGTCGGCGCGATCAACCGCGTGCCGGCCGAGCATGATTCGCGCTCCAACATGCATGTCGGCGGCCGCGCCGAAAAGACCGAATTGACGGAACGCGAACGCGAGATCTGCGCCCGCATCGGCCCCTCGCTGAAAGAGCGCGGCTTCATCCTCGTCGGCATCGATGTCATCGGCGACTACATGACCGAGATCAACGTGACCTCACCGACCGGCATACGCGAAGTGCAGCGCTTCGGCGGCGCCGACATCGCCAGCCTGTTCTGGGATGCCGTGGAGGAGAAGCGCAACTAGCCTCGCTTCGCGAGCGGCCGCGTTGCAAACCATTGCAGCCGTGGCGCTCAGCTGTTCCCCAAATGTTCTTGCCTTCGCCGGAAATCTGTGGTTGTCTCGGGTGACGCCGTTCGCGGCATGATCGCAAAGGCTTGGGGCAAAAGCCTGCATCCGGGGTGAAGACATGGTGGCGCGGGTTCGCACGGTTGCTTTCCAGGGCATCGAGGCCGTGCCGGTCGACGTGCAGGTGATGATCGCGCCGGGCAAGGTCAACATGCACATCGTCGGCCTTGCCGACAAGGCTGCGGCCGAAAGCCGCGAGCGGGTGCAGGCAGCACTTCATGCATCCGGCCTGTCGATGCCGTCGAAGAAGGTCACCGTCAATCTGGCGCCGGCCGACCTGCCCAAGGAAGGCAGCCACTACGATCTGCCGATCGCCCTCGGGCTGATGGCGGCGCTCGGCGCCATTCCGGGCGACATGCTGGCCGGCTATGTCGTGCTTGGCGAATTGTCGCTCGACGGAACCATCGCCGCGGTGGCTGGCGCGCTGCCGGCGGCAATCGGTGCCAACGCCGAAGGCAAGGGCTTGATCTGCCCGTTCGCCTGCGGGCCGGAAGCGGCCTGGGCCGGCAAGGATTTCGACATATTGGCGCCGCGCAGCCTGATCGCCATCGCCAATCATTTTCGCGGCACGCAGGTTCTGTCGCGGCCGGAAGCCGGCATCCATGCCGCGGCGCGCGACCTGCCCGATCTCGCCGACATCAAGGGGCAGGAGACCGCCAAGCGGGCGCTGGAGGTGGCGGCGGCCGGCGGCCACAATCTTTTGATGGTCGGGCCGCCGGGCTCGGGAAAATCGATGCTGGCGCAGCGGCTGCCGTCGATCCTGCCGCCGCTGGCGCCCAGGGAATTGCTCGAAGTTTCGATGATTGCCTCCGTGGCCGGAGAACTCGGCGAAGGAAAACTCACCGACCGGCGGCCGTTCCGCGCGCCGCATCATTCGGCCTCGATGGCGGCGATGGTCGGCGGCGGTCTGCGCGTGCGGCCGGGCGAGGCCTCGCTTGCCCATCACGGCGTGCTGTTCCTCGACGAATTCCCCGAATTCTCGCCGCAGGCGCTCGATGCACTGCGCCAGCCGCTCGAGACCGGCGACTGCATGATCGCGCGCGCCAATCATCGCGTCACCTATCCGGCGCGTATCCAGCTGGTCGCGGCGATGAACCCGTGCCGTTGCGGCATGGCCGGCGAGCCGGGCTATCGCTGCCTGCGCGGCGATCGCTGTCGCACCGACTACCAGGCGCGCATTTCCGGCCCGCTGCTCGATCGCATCGATCTCAGGATCGAGGTGCCGGCGGTCTCGGCCAGCGATTTGATCCGGCCGGACCGGGCCGAGAAAAGTGCCGCCGTCGCACTACGTGTTGCCCGCGCCCGTACGATCCAGCGCGAGCGCTTCGAGCGGCTCGGCGCGACCGCCACCACCAACGCCCATTGCTCGCCGTCAGTCATCGAGGAGATCGCCATGCCCGATGCCGCCGGCCTGTCGCTGCTCAGGGACGCCAGCGAAAAGCTCGGCTTTTCCGCACGAGCCTATCACCGCGTCTTGAAGGTGGCGCGGACCCTGGCCGATCTCGAGGCCAGCGAGACGGTCGGCCGCATCCATCTGGCCGAAGCGATTTCCTACCGCATGAGCTCGGAACGGATGGCGCAGGCGGCGTGACGTTCCCCTCCCCGTTGAGGGGAGGGTGGCCGCGAAGCGGCCGGGTGGGGTCGCCGGTGAGACGCTCGGCCTGTCGCATTTCGAAACCGGCCGAGGTGCGGAGCGTTGCGATGTTCCTCCTAAGGCGCACCGTCAGAATTGGGTTGGCGCACTGCATTGGCGACCCCACCCGGCCCTTCGGCCCACCCTCCCCTCAAGGGGGAGGGGGACGCCGGCGCTTACCCTTGGCCGGCGTGCATCGTTGCTTTCGGTTCAGCCGTTATCCCGCGCCTTCAGCTCCAGCCGCCGTGCGTGCAGCACTGGCTCGGTGTAGCCGTTGGGCTGGATGCGGCCTTTGAAGACCAGGTCGCAGGCGGCGAGGAAGGCGATGGACTTGTCGAAATCCGGCGCCATCGGCCGGTAGAGCAGATCGCCTTGGTTCTGGCGGTCGACGATCGCCGCCATGCGTTTCATCGTCTCCATGACCTGCTCGGGGGTGCAGACGCCGTGATGCAGCCAGTTGGCGATGTGCTGCGAGGAGATGCGCAGCGTGGCGCGGTCCTCCATCAGGCCGACGTCGTTTATGTCAGGCACTTTCGAACAGCCGACGCCCTGGTCGATCCAGCGCACGACATAGCCCAGAATGCCTTGCGCATTGTTGTCGAGTTCCTTCTGGACGTCTTCAGGCGACCAGTTCGGCCGCCTTGCTACCGGCACCGACAGGATGTCGTCCAGTTTCGCCTTGGGCCGGCTCTTCAGCGCCGCCTGGACGGCGTGGACATCGACCTTGTGGTAGTGCGTGGCGTGCAGTGTCGCCGCCGTCGGCGACGGCACCCAGGCGGTGTTGGCGCCGGCCTTGGGATGCGCGATTTTCTCGGCCAGCATCGCCGCCATAAGGTCGGGCATCGCCCACATGCCCTTGCCTATCTGGGCGTGGCCGGCCAACCCACATTCCAGCCCGATGTCGACGTTCCAGGCTTCGTAGGCGGCAATCCAGGCGGCCTGCTTCATGTCGCCCTTGCGGATCATCGGGCCGGCCTCCATTGAGGTGTGGATCTCGTCGCCGGTGCGGTCGAGGAAGCCGGTGTTGATGAAGACGACGCGTTCTTTCGCGGCGCGGATCGCCTCCTTGAGGTTGACGGTGGTGCGCCGCTCCTCGTCCATGATACCCATCTTGACGGTGTTTTTGGGCACGCCGAGCAGCGCTTCGACGCGGTCGAAAATCTCGACGGCGAAGGCGACTTCGTCGGGCCCGTGCATCTTGGGTTTTACGATGTACATCGAGCCGGCGCGAGAATTGGCGCGGCGCCCGTTCACGCCGATGTCATGCAGCGCGATCAGCGCCGTCAGCGCCGCATCCATGATGCCTTCCGGCACCTCGTTGCCGTCGCGGTCTGATATCGCCGGATTGGTCATAAGGTGGCCGACATTCCTGACCAGCATCAGCGAGCGGCCGGGCAAAGTCAGCGTGCCGCCATCGGGCGCTGTATAGGTGCGGTCGGGGTTGAGCCTGCGGACAAAGCTCTTGCCGGCCTTGGTGATCTCCTCCGCCAAGTCGCCCTTCATCAGGCCGAGCCAGTTGCGGTAGACCAGCACCTTGTCCTGCGCATCCACTGCGGCGATCGAATCCTCGCAGTCCTGGATGGTGGTCAGTGCCGATTCCAGCACGACATCGGCAATGCCGGCCGGATCGGTGCGGCCGATCTGGTTGTTGCGGTCGATGACGATTTCGATGTGCAGGCCGTTCTTGGTGAGCAGCACGGCTTCGGGGTCGGCGGCATCGCCGCGATAGCCGGCAAACTGTCTGAGGTCGGCAAGCGTGGTGGCGCCGGCACCCTCGCCGAGCCGCAACATGCCGTTGGCGACCGAAAGCCCGTTGACGCCGGCCCATTTGCCAGTGGTGAGCGGCACCGCCTCGTCGAAGAAGCTTTTCACCCAGGCGACGACCTTGGCACCGCGCGCCGGATTGAATTTGTTACCTCGCTCGGCGCCGGCCGTCTCCGGGATAGCGTCGGTGCCGTAGAGCGCATCGTACAGCGAACCCCAGCGCGCATTGGCGGCATTCAGCGCATAACGCGCGTTCATCACCGGCACCACCAGCTGCGGCCCGGCGACCGAAGCGATTTCCGGGTCGACATTTTCGGTGGTCACGCTGAACGCCGGCCCCTCGGGCAGGAGATAGCCGATCTCGCGGAGGAACGTCTTGTAGGCCTCCATGTCGACGGGCGCGCCATTGTCGCGATACCAGCGGTCGAGCTTGTCCTGCATGGCATCGCGCTTTTCGAGCAGCGCCCGGTTTTTTGGCGAGAGATCATGGACGATCGCCGAAAAACCGTTCCAGAATGCCTCCCCCTCGATGCCGGTGCCCGGCATCGCTTCGTTCACGACGAAATCATGAAGGTCGCGGGCAATCCGCAATCCGGCGATCTCGACGCGATCGGTCATCAGGGCTTCTCCAGGGCTTGGTCGGCTTGCCGGCCTCGGGCCTTTGACATGGCAAGGTTGTAGGGTCAACTCGGCCTAAGGTGAAGGTAGGGCGTTTTCGCTGCCGATCTCCCCCCTTGAGGGGGGCGATTACGCGCTCACACCGCAATCCTTGGCCGTCCCGACGCCACCGCCACGACATGCGCCTCGATGAACATGCGCTGGCCCTCTACTGTGGAGACGCGGAACTCGCTGGCGATTTCGATCTCGGCGCTGTCGGTGCCAGCGTCCTTCGCCCGTCCAGCGGCAATCGCCCGCACATCTTTCTCCGCTGCGGCGATCGCCGCTGCTTCGTCGTTGAAATCGCGCACGCTTTCACCGGAGGCGACGCGGAACAGGCCTTCCTTGGGCTGGCTGACCCGCGCCTCGGCCGAAACCCGGACCTGGCCGACGACGGCGCCGAGCGCGTTGGCGACATCGGTATCCTGCGGCACCACGCATCGATTGCCGACCAGCTCGGCCAGGCCGGCATAATGCAGCGGCGCCGAGGCGCCGAGGCCGATCACCGGACGGTCGAGCGCGACGCTCAAGCGGGCGATGCCGGGATGCGCGTCGACGGCGCGCTGGACCAGGGCATGGGCGACGGTCGCCGCGCCATCCAGCCCGTCCTCGGCAAAGGCGGTTTCGAGGATGACTTCGGCCGACAGGCGGGTCAGCGCGGTCAGCACCCGTTCCGAGATCGCCTCCGGCGACGCGGCGATGAACTGGCCGCGGCCGTCGCGCCTGCGCGCGAACAGCTCGGCACCCAGACGCGCCGCGGCCGCATCCCAATTGGCCTGCCTGCCCAGCACATGCGCGGCGTCCGACGGCGTGAAGCCGGCGACATGCACCAGCCCGCGCGATACCAGCCGGTTCAAGGTGGCGTTCTGGGCGTTCGAGGTCAGCAATCTGTCGAGAGCCTGCGGCACAGCACCGATCAGCTCGTAAAGCTTGGCTTCGGCGCCGGTCAGTCCGGCCGCCAGCCGCTCCGGCACGCCGGTGCGCACCGCCAGCCGACCATCCATGCGGCCGGGGTTGGGCGCGCGCAGCTGGCGTTCGAGCTCTGATGTGACGGCCTCGCCATGCATCAAGCCGGCCAGCGCCAGCGGCACCAGGCGGCGCGGGCCGAGCAGGATCTTCGGGCTGAGCGCGCCGTCCTCCAGCGCCACTTCGGAATCGCCGCCGAGCCCAAAAGTGCGCATGGCGACGGCCTCGACCATGGTGCGGAAACCGCCGACGGTGGCGCCTTCCGGATCGAGCCGCGGCCGGCCCTTGTCGAGCACGGCGACATCGGTGGTGGTGCCGCCGATATCGGAGACCACGGCATCGTCGAGGCCGGTCATGTGGCGGGCACCGACGAGGCTGGCGGCCGGGCCGGACAGGATGGTCTCGATCGGCCGCTGGCGGGCAAAGGCGGCCGAGACCAGAGCGCCGTCGCCGCGCACCACCATCAGCGGGGCGGCGATGTTGCGCGCGGCCAAAAAGCCTTCGGTTGCCGCGACCAGCCGGTCGATCATCGAGATCAGCCTGGCGTTGAGCAATGTCGTCAGCGCCCGGCGCGGGCCGCCGAGCTTGGCCGACAGTTCGTGGCTGGCGGTGACCGGCAGGCCGGTCCTGTCGCGGATCAGGTTCCGCGCGCTTAGCTCATGCGCCGGGTTGCGGGTGGCGAAATAGGCGCAGACGGCAAAGCCGGACACCGACTTTTCCAGTTCCGGCAAAGCTGCCTCCAGCCCGGAAAGATCGAGCTTTGCCGCATTGCCGTGGACATCGTGGCCGCCGGGGCAGAACACCACCGGGTCGGTGCCAAGCGCCGCCTTCAGCCGGTCGCGGGCAAGGTCGCCCTCGGCAAAGCCGATCATCACCAGCGCCACGCGGCCGCCCTGGCCCTCGACCAGCGCATTGGTGGCTAGCGTCGTCGACATAGATACCAGTTTGATCGCTGCCGGGTTGGTGCCGGCCATTTCGAGCACCGCATCGACCGCGCCGGAGATGCCGACCGCCAGATCATGGCGCGTGGTCAGCGCCTTGGCCTTGGCCAGCACCTTGCCGCTTGGCCCGCCGGCCTCCGACCACAGCACGGCGTCGGTATAGGTGCCGCCGGTGTCGATGCCGAGGAACAGGGGTGAGGGTTTGGGCTTGGCGGTCATATTTGGGTCCGGAGAATTCGTCTCCGCCCCTTAGCGGATATGAACGGGCCGATAAAGGCACGAGCGCTGGGCCAAGGCAGCGTAATCTCCCCCCTCGAGGGGGAGATGGCCGGCAGGCCAGAGGGGGTCGTCTCGCGTGGAGCGCCGGCATTCTCTGGCGGCGATGGCGTTGGCGTCAGGACGCACCGACCCCCTCTGTCGCCTTCGGCGACATCTCCCCCTCAAGGAGGGAGATAGCGGCGGCCCCTACCCCACAAACCCCACGCGCTTGTGCGAGCCATCGCAGAACGGCTTGTTGGCGGAGTGGCCGCAGCGGCAGAGGAAGGTGCGTTGCGTGCGGTCGACCGTGTGGCCGGTGCCGGTGACGATTTCGACATTGCCTTCGAGCTTGAGCGGGCCGTTGGTCGTCGGTGTGACGGTCAGCGGGCCATTCCGCACCTCCAGCGCCGGCGTGTCCTTCAGCGCCGGCTCGCCGGTGGCGATGAAGCCAGCCTTGGCGTGGCTGCCATCGCAGAACGGCTTGTTTTCCGAGGCGCCGCAGCGGCACAGCGTGGCGCGGTAAAACGTTTCGCCGCCCAACACAATCTCGGCATGGACGGCAAGCGGACCGTTTTCCCTTATGCGCACAATGTTGACCACCGGCGGCTGTTCCTGCGGCCCGCCATCCTTGCGGACATAGGTGATGGCGCCGGACGGGCAGGCTTCGGCGAGCGCCACAATCTTCTCGACGCTGGCCGCATCCGGATGGATCCACTGGCCGGGCGCGTTGGGCACGAAAACATGCGGATCGCCAAGCACGCAGTTGCGCGAATGGATGCAACGTTTTCCCGAAAAGCCGATGTCGATCTTCTCGCCTTCGACCACTGCCATGGGTGGGTCTCCTGTCGGACTACGCTATGGCGACAGTCAGGACGACGTCAAGGCAGCATTCTCCCCCTCGTGAGGGCCGACCTCGGGCGCGGCGCTAAGGGATTCCCATTTTTTTGCTCGCAGCACCACATTTTGTTCTTGCTTTGTGCCGGCAGCTATGCTACTAATTTCTGTATGGTGCTAATTGGCTCCAACGACCCGCCTGCCGAGGCGGGTTTTTTGTTTCAGCTTTGAATTCCGGTGCCGGCCTGCACTCGCGGGACGGCCCTCTCCCCCCTCGAGGGCAGGGCAATCGCATTTGGATTCTTACGAAGATGGACCCCCACCCTAACCCTCCCCACAAGGGGGAGGGAATGCTGCCGCGCGCCCTTACTTCCCCTTTTGGCGCCGAAAGGCAGGCAATTTGCCGAGGTCAGCGCCAACGGAAGTCTCCCTCCCCCTTGTGGGGAGGGGTTAGGGGTGGGGGTACATCGTAGAGCGAAAGCCTCGGCTTTCCATCTGCAATAGCCCTGCCCTCGAGGGGGAGATGGCCGCGCAGCGGCCAGAGGGGGTCGGCACGACCGGACTCGGCCTACTGCTGCAGAACAGGTTGGCGCTCTATGCGCGGCGACCCCCTCTGTCGCCTTTGGCGACATCTCCCCCTCAAGGGGGGAGATCTGCCACGTCACGGAACCAGATCGATTTCCTCGGTCTCGCCGCCACTGCAGGTGTAGCAGCAATCGTCGCACTTTTCCGTATTGCCGGGGCCGACGCCCCAATAGGTATTCTCGTCGCCGTCGACCCAGGCGCCGTAGCAGATCGATTCGCCGTCACTGCAGGACAGCGGGATCGACTTGGTCTCGCCATCGTTGAGATAGTAATCCTGATTGTTGCCCGGCCAGACATGATCGCGGTCCTGGCTGTAGAGCTCGACGCGCATGGCGTTCGGATGGCTGTTCTTGATCTCGAAGGTGACATCGCCGGCATGCGCGACGGGCGCAAACAGCGTGACAATGAACAGCGACGCGGCGACGCGGCGCGCGAAAGCGTAGGACGACATGATGATTTCCCCCGGAATGAAGCGGCCTGCCCGGCCGCGAGCGAGAACATGGCATGGCGGCGGGATGGGTGGAAGGGGGTGCGCCATTTGCACATCGCGAAAGCGCAGCGTTGCCAAGGAAGACCCCTCTCCGGTTTGCTTCGCAAACCACCTCTCCCCACTTCGTGGGGCGAGGAAATGCCAATCACCGAAGCCTCAAAAGACCTGGGTTCCTCGCCCCCACAAAGTGGGGGAGAGGTGGCCGCGAAGCGGCCGGAGAGGGGCGGTCCGACTGGCCTCACCGGCTGGGCTTCAGCAGCGTCCAGATCCAGCCGATGAATGTGAGCACCAGGAAGGGATATCCGGCAGCGGGCAGCGGCGCCGAGGTCGGCAGCAAAGGCGCACCCCACAGGATCAGGCCTGCCGAGACGACGAACAGCACGGCGGCCACGACAGCGGTAAGCCGCATCCATAGCGCGAAGGTTTTCGGCGCGCTGACCATGACCAGCGCCGCCGCCCAAAGCGAGATACCGCCGACATAGGAGGGCACGCTGGCCTCAAGCCCCGCCGCATTGCCGGAGAGCAGCAGGCTTTCACCGGCGAGAAAGGTCAAAAATCCAGCCGCCGCGCAGTCATTGCCCTGGCGCTGATATTTCATCGTCAACAGCGCGGTCGCCACCACGAGCGCCACGCCGTCGATCGTCCAGAGCGTTTCGCGAAGCTCGGCGCTCTGCACGAAGGTGCCGGCAACGCCCAGAGCGCCGCCGATGGCGAGGCCGATCGCGGCGACGAGGTCCAGAGTGGAGCGCATGTGATGTCTCCCCCGAAGCCGCAAGGATATTCCCGGATGGGGCTTTCTCCAATGACCGCCCCTTCGCAGGCTCTCTGCCCTTCGGGCGTTTAGCCCTTCAAAAGGTCCAGTGGACCTTTTGATCCGCCCGAAGGCGAACCGGATCTTCACCGCTCGAAGCTCGAAATCTCAGGCAATTGGCTTCCGTCCGCTGCGCGGACCACTCCTCGACCTCCCACAAGGGGAGAAGGCAAGGCGCGCAGGCTCACGGAACCAGGTCGATTTCCTCGGTCTCGCCGCCGCTGCAGGTGTAGCAGCAGTCGTCGCACTGCTCCTTGTTGCCGGGGCCGAATAGGTGCCCTCGTCGCCATCGACCCAGGCGCCGTAGCAGATCAATTCGCCGTCATTGCAGGACAGCGGGAAGAACTTGGTCTCGCCGTCATTGAGATTATAGTCTTGATTATCGCCCGGATAGATATGGTTGCGGTCCTGGGAGTTTGACGCGCATGGCGTTGGGACGGCTGTTCCTGATCTCGAACGTGACATCGCCGGCATAAGCCACCGGCCCACCAGCTTGGTTACAAACTACGGTCAACAATCACAGCTCACCTGACTCCATTTTGTTCTCCAAGTCCGTCATTCTTCTTAAAGTACTTTTGCCGTATCTGAACCGATAGTCCTTTATCTCGCGCCATAGCCTGAGTGCTTCACTTGTCGATCCCACAGAAATAAGCGCCTCGATGAGCCACTTCGTCGGGCCGGGATTTCCCGGGTCTCGTGCCCGTACCTCACTTAGAATCCCGATCGCTTCGTCGATCTCCCCGAGCGAAAGCAACGCGTCGGTTAGCCACTTTGTAGGTCCAAGATCACCTGTCGATCGAAGATATAATTCACGCAGATAGGCAACCGCTGCTTGCTCATTTCCTGCCGAAAGCAATATCGACGCCAACTGCCGAGTCGCCATCGTCTTTTTTGAGACGCTTGCGTTCTCATACCAAAATCTTGCCAACTTCTCCCCTAATTCAATCTGGTCGTTTGCAAGGTAATATGCCACTCCAATTTGCGCCAGCTCCGTCTCCTCGTCCCACAATTCAGCACGAATAACCGAGGATGCTATAATCTTACGAAACGGTGTTTTGGTAGATAGGCGAATTATCTCCCTAACGAACTTCTTCCGATTGTCTGACTTCATCCCGCGCAATATTGCTAAATCGATCTCGTCGGGTTGATTCAAAGCACTGGCGGCGCGGACCAACACTCGAAAGATGGCGACACTATCCGGAAAGTTACTGCTGGCTTCGTGAATAAGGCCCCAAGCCGATTCCACTTCATTCCGTTGCAGCAGCAACTCGGCCAATCGAACCCACGCCTTACCCCCTTCAGGTATCTGGTGGATCAACGACCGATACAGGTCAATTGCCCCCGCTTCATCTCCCACCTTTGAAAGCAAGTCGCCCAGCATCATGGCCGACTCAAGATCATCCGGATACATGTCGATCAGCTTGTCAATATATTTCCTCGCCTCGGCAAACATCGAGAGTCTTATCATCAGTCGCGAAATTCTTCGAAGCAGTTCTGCCTCGCGGAGCTCGAACTCGCTCTCGGCCTGCATGTATAGGTTTAAGGCATCTGGATCCGAGCGCCTCTCTAGCAACAGTCCGAGCGCAAGAATGTAATCGATTTTCCCGAAGAACCTCTCCCTATGCTTTATGAGTACATCGAACGCCTGGTCAACACCAACTCTCCTTCTAATTTCTTCCGCAAAGGCAAGTAGATCCTTGAGGTTCGTATAGGTATCCTCCCCTCCTATTTTTGCAGAAGAATTATGCGGCGCATCAATGAATAATATGCTGCCGCGTACCGTCCTTGCCTCTTCTCCGCGCACCGCGCCGAGGGCTTCTCCCAACGCCGCGCTATCGAGTTTCGTTTCCTTGTCTATAAGTACATTCGACAGATCGGCGTCCGTAAAATCTAGTCCTCTCAGATCTTGGCCCCTGAGATCCGCACCTTTTAGATCGGCGCCGCGATAGAACTCTTTCACAGGGCGACCTGCGATCTTCGCAAGCTTGCGAAGATCGCGCGTCTCGGACGTAAGCAGATCAAACACGACGTCCAACCAGTGGCCGCGACCGCTCATTTAGCCGTCACCCTTCTGGCTCCGCCACCACATCGACTAGTGTGATAAGTCCAAAACGATCTTCAATGTCGCTGAATTCCAAACCTTCTTCGACAAGTTTATCCTTAATGAAGGATTCTGCCGCAGCAATTCTGTTTTGGTGTGCAGACTTACCCCTAATTTTCTGCCATATGTTTTCGTCTTTTATTTGTATATCGGTTATTAGCATGTCCTCGCGTAGACAGCGAACTTCGATTGACACTGTCGGTGGTATACCCCGAGATCGATCCGATCTCGTGTCAATCAGCTTGGCCCTTGGTGATTTAATTGGGTCCCACGGGCGCCCCTCAAGTATCTCTGCTGCACTTGGGGTCAGATCCCACCGGTAATGACCATCGTGCGTTTTGGACTGCTTGACGGCGATTATAGACAGTTTCTCTGTGACGTTTATTTTGTGGTGAACGGATACGTCGGCCGCCGCCGATACCTCTAGTCTTCCTCTTACGCCCACGGATTTTGAAGATGCGCTAGCAGCCGCGCTTGCCTTAACTGCGGCGCTCTTTTTTTCATCTTTTTGGAGTGTCTGCTTAACCTCAACGCTACGCAATTCTCGCGAGACTGAGCTCTTATCGATCTTTAGAGGCTCCGTAGCTTTTGCATGTAGTACTAATTCGGCACGACGAAGACTTAACCTGAAGCTAATTTTTGACTCCCGCTCGCCACCAACCCTAGCGGTCGAAAATACTACATCTACATGCAAATCAGCTATGCCATTTCCTTCGCTGAACTGCTTGTGCCAAGCATCCACAGTGACCACATCCCCGAGTGCTTTTCGGCGGTTGTCGTTGCTACTCATTATCCGTCCCCCCATGGTCGACAAACAGTGTAGTCTTAAGGGTCGGAACGCAAGCCGGATATCGAGTTCACTTAGGTACTTAGTCGAACCCTCGGCGATTTTGACCTGGGGCTTCAGGCAAACGGTTTCGCCACAGTTGCTTCGGTGGAGCTAATAGCCCTCAATCCCCCATCTTCAGCGCCTGGATAAACGCCTCCTGCGGGATGTCTACCTTGCCGAACTGCCGCATCCGCTTCTTGCCCTCTTTCTGCTTGTCGAGCAGCTTGCGTTTGCGTGAGACGTCGCCGCCGTAGCATTTGGCGGTGACATCCTTGCGCAGCGCCGAGATGGTCTCGCGGGCGATGACCTTGCCGCCGATCGCCGCCTGGATCGGGATCTTGAACAGATGGTGCGGGATCAGCTCCTTCAGTTTCTCGCACATCTGGCGGCCGCGCTTTTCGGCCGCCGTGCGGTGGACCAGCATCGACAGCGCGTCGACCGGCTCCTCATTGACCAGGATCGACATCTTGACGAGGTCGCCCTCGCGATAGTCGGTGAGGTGATAGTCGAACGAGGCGTAGCCCTTGGAGATCGACTTCAGCCGGTCATAGAAGTCGAAGACCACCTCGTTGAGCGGCAGATCGTAGATCAGCATGGCGCGCTTGCCGACATAGGAGAGGTCGGCCTGAATGCCGCGCCGGTCCTGGCAGAGTTTCAGGATACCGCCGAGATAGTCGTCGGGGGTGAGGATGGTGGCGCGGATCCACGGCTCCTCGATGGCCGAGATCTTGACCACGTCGGGCATGTCGGCCGGGTTGTGCAGTTCCTTGACCGTGCCGTCGTTCAACAGCAGGCGGTAGACGACGCTGGGCGCGGTGGCGATGAGGTCGAGATTGAACTCGCGCTCCAGCCGCTCCTGGATGATTTCGAGATGCAGCAGGCCAAGGAAGCCGCAGCGATAGCCGAAGCCGAGTGCGGCGCTGGTTTCCATTTCAAAGGAGAAGGAGGCGTCGTTGAGGCGCAGCTTGCCGACGGCGGCGCGCAGATCCTCGAAATCGGCGGCGTCGACCGGGAACAGGCCGCAGAACACCACCGGCTGCGCCGGCTTGAAGCCGGGCAGGGCACTTGCAGTCGGCCGCTTGTCCTCGGTGATGGTGTCGCCGACGCGGGTGTCGGCAACCTCCTTGATCGAGCCGGTGAAGAAACCGAACTCGCCGGGGCCGAGTTCGTCGACATTGATGCGGGCGGGCGTAAAGACGCCGGTGCGCTCGACCAGGTACCTGGCGCCGGTGCCCATCATGCGGATGGTCTGGCCCTTCTTCAGTACGCCGTCGATGATGCGGACCAGCACGATGACGCCGAGATAGGCATCGTACCAGGAGTCGACCAGCATCGCCTTCAGCGGGGCCGCGATGTCGCCCTCGCGCGGCGGCGGCAGATCGTTGACGATCGCTTCCAGCACGTCGGGAATGCCGAGCCCGGTCTTGGCCGAGATCAGTACGGCGTTGGAGGCGTCGATGCCGATCACCTCCTCGACCTGTTCGCGGATGCGCTCGGGCTCGGCGGCGGGCAGGTCGACCTTGTTCAGCACCACGACGATTTCGTGGTTGTTGTCGATCGCCTGGTAGACATTGGCCAGCGTCTGCGCCTCGACGCCTTGCGAGGCGTCGACGACCAGCAGCGAACCTTCGCAGGCGGCGAGCGAGCGCGACACTTCATAGGCGAAGTCGACATGGCCGGGCGTGTCGATCAGGTTGAGGACATAGTCCTGTCCATTGTTGGCGCGGTATTTCAGCCGCACCGTCTGCGCCTTGATGGTGATGCCGCGCTCGCGCTCGATGTCCATCGAGTCCAGCACCTGCTCCTTCATGTCGCGCAGCTCCAGCCCGCCGGTCGACTGGATCAGCCGGTCGGCAAGCGTGGATTTGCCATGGTCGATATGGGCAACGATGGAGAAGTTGCGGATGTTCTTGATCGGCGTGGTCATGCGGCGCGCTTTAGCAGGGGCACGGTACATCGGCAAGCGGCGGGACGCGGGTGCGGCGGCGGGGCGGCAAAGTCGTTAAACTTTGATCCATGAGATTAGAGCATAGTTTGCGCCCGGCGTGGTAGCCCACCGGTCTATCGCCGTTTCGGGGGGATCGGAATGCCGCCGTCAGCACGCAAATTTCTCAGATCGGTGAGCGGCTCGTTCGCGCCATTGCTCGCCATCTTGCTTATCCCGATGGTTGCCGCATTGGGTTTTTCCATCGACTATACCTCCGCGGTTTCAACCAGGGCATCGATGCAGAACGCCCTCGATGCAGCGTCGCTGTCGATCACGACGCTTGCGACGACCACGACGTTGGCGGACCGCCAGGTAAGCCTGCAGGACTCATATCTGGCCAATGGCGGGCAAGGCACGGCCAAGCTCGACAGCTTCGTCGTCGCCACCGACGGCGCCGCCAGCATCAAGGCTTCGGCCGGCTTTGCCATGCCGACGAATTTCATGCAGATCGCCAGGATCAACACGGTGCAGGTCGGCGTTGCGTCGGCAGTGACGAAGCGGCCGGCGTTGGTGGAGGCCACGTTCAAGGTCGACAAGATCTCTGGCTGGTGGGACAAGACGGTGACGCTCTACGGCACCAAATTCGGGGACACGGTGGCCAACAAGCTGATGAGGATCTCCTACGCGTACAACAGGTTTGGCGATCCCAAAGGCTACGGGACGTCCTCTGTTTACACGATCAACGGAACGACGGAGACGCTGGTCCAGAAACAAGTATGCACGACCGTCACGGTGACCAGCTTCTATGGCTTGCCCACCGGCACAATCACTCAGATCAGCGGTACCAGGAAATACGCAACCACCTGCGTCAACACGATGTATCCCGCGACCGGCGCCGGTGCGGTGATCGACGTGAAGGACATGGATAACCTGTCTCTGGAGATGAAGATTCCGAATCCCAATCCTGGTCTTGGCGGCGGCTATCTGGCCTCGGGCACGAAAGAAACCCTGCGATCGGACGATCCGGCCACGTCCGACCGATTGTTCATCGACAAGGTCAAGACGCTGGCCAATACGACTGTCGACATCTTTGAGGCCGTGCCGTGCGGCATCACCAGCAGTCAAGCATGGGAAGATGGCGGATCACTTACCAACAACACCATAGATGATGCCGATTTTTCCTATTTTGTGACCGGCAAGTGCGCGTTCAACAAGCGGCCTTCGGAAACCGTGCTCACACAATAGGGGCGACTTGAGTGCCTACCTCCCCCTTGTGGGTCCTCAAGGGGGGAGATCGGACATCGCCTCGGCCCTCGCTAATGCTCTAGGAACTCGGACTTCTCCTCAATCACGAAGCGGTGATGCTGTAACGAAGCGTGCGTCGGCGGCGAAGTGCGGACATGAAACGATGTCTGCGCAGGAGAAATGCGATGCCCGGATCGACAGCGAAACGACGCACAGCCCTGATGGGGCTCGCCGCGGCACTGTTTTCCGCGACTGTGCTGTCGGCAACCAGCGCGGCCGCCGGACAGACGCTGACGGTCGTAGAGCTGTTCACCAGCCAGGGCTGCTCGTCCTGTCCGCCGGCCAACGCCAATCTGATCAAGGTCAGGGACCGGCCCGGCGTGCTGGCGCTGTCCTTCAACGTCACCTACTGGGACTATCTCGGCTGGAAGGACACATTCGGCAAAGAAGAATTCACGCAGCGCCAGGTCCGCTATGAACCGTCGCTCGGCCGTTCCGGCCCGTTCACGCCGCAAGTGGTGGTCAACGGCAGGGCCGATGCCGTCGGCGCCAGGCCGGGCGAGATCGAGCAGCTGATTTCGAGTGGCGGCCACGCTGACGGACCTTCGCTGTCGCTCGCCGGCGGGAAGGTCAGCATCGGCGCCGGTCCGGTGCCCGGCGGCAAGACCGACGTCTGGCTGGTGCGTTACGGCAAGGGCATCGTCGACGTGCCGGTGGCGCGCGGCGAAAACACCGGCCGCACGCTGCCGCACGCCAATGTCGTGCATTCGCTGACCAGGCTGGGCAGTTGGACCGGCGACGCCACCGCACTGCCGCTGCCGGCGGCGACGGGCGGCCTCAGCACAGCGGTGCTGGTGCAGGTGCCGGGCGGCGGGCCGATCCTTGCTGCCGCTACGAACTAGAAACCCTGCCGAAATTTTCACAACGCGCAGCGGCGCCGCCGCATGCGATCAACCCTGCCAGAACCCTAGGAGATCATCATGACCAATCGTTTGACCAATCGCCCGACCCTGGCGGCACTCGCCTTCGCACTTTGCTCGACGGCGCTGTTCGCAGGAGGCGCGGCGCGGGCCGAAGATGCGATGAAGCCGGCCATGGCGACAAACGCCATGAAGCCGGCAACGGATGCCATGAAGCCGGCCGGCGCCATGGCCGCTGACGCGATGGCCACGACCGCGATGAGGGCGGGCGATCCGATGAAGGCCGACTGCATGAACAAGGCCGCCGCCGAGACGGACGCCATGAAGAAAGCCGAAGCGACCAAGGCCTGCGATGCCATGGCTCCGACCAAATAGGCGATGCGCACAGCAATGTGAGAGCCCGGCGGACCTATCCGTCGTATAATCCAAACCAGCATCATGGGAGATCAGACATGACCGGAGCCGTGAAACGATCGTCGATTTTCGCAAAAGCAGCACTTGCCGCGCTCATCCTCACGGCCGCCGCGGCCGTATTCTGGCAGACGCCGGCAGTCTCGGCCGAAGACGCGGTGGTGATCCCGCCGCCGGCAATGGACGAGAAGGCCACCGCCGGCACCGAAAAGGCGGTCTTCGCCGGCGGCTGCTTCTGGGGTGTGCAAGGCGTGTTCCAGCACATCAAGGGCGTCACCAGCGCCGTTTCCGGCTATGCCGGCGGCGACCAGGACACGGCCGTTTATGAAATGGTCGGCACCAGCCGGACGGGCCATGCCGAATCCGTCGAGATCACCTACGAGCCGTCCAAGGTGACCTACGGCCAGCTGCTGCAGGTATATTTCTCGGTCGCGCACAACCCGACGCAACTGAACTACCAGGGCCCGGACAGCGGCACCCAGTACCGTTCGACGATCTTTGCCGAAAACGACGCACAGAAAAAGATCGCCGAAAGCTACATCGCCCAGCTCGACAAGGCCAAGGTGTTTCCCAAGCCGATCGTGACGACGCTGGAGACCGGCAAGACCTTCTATCCGGCCGAGGACTATCACCAGGACTTTCTGACGCTCAACCCGACCTATCCCTATATCGTCTACAATGATCTGCCCAAGGTCGAGAATCTGAAGCGGCTGTTCCCCAACCTCTACCGCGAAAAGCCGGTGCTGGTGCTGGCCGCCAACAAGAGCTGAGCTTTTGCGGGGGGCCTGCTGATCTCCCCTCTTGAGGGGGAGATGGCCGGCAGGCCAGAGGGGGTCGGTTCGGTTGGCGCGACGCGGTCCGGCATATCGAGGAAGACGAAGTTGGCACTCCACGCGCGGCGACCCCCTCTGTCGCTTTCAGCGACATCTCCCCCTCAAGGGGGGAGATCAGCAGTTTCCGCGCTTCGCACTACTCCCCCTTTTTCCAGGGCAGGCTCCAGCGCACCTTCTCCAGCGTCGCCTTTGCCTCGGCCGAGTCCGGGTCGGGTTCTGTCTCGCGATAATGCGCCGAGCCCTCAGGCGGGTAGGCAAGTGTGTTGTTGAGGGCGAATTTGTCGATCTGGCTGAAGTCGGGGAAAGGCAGGTTTTGCGCCTCGCGCCAAGCGCTGACCCTTTTCTCCGCGGCGATGCGTTTTTCGTCGTCGACCGGAAGGTCGGTGGCTCTGTATTCCAGTGACGAAGGGAAGGCGAACTGCGCGCCGGCATCATCCATGATGTTGATCATGGACAACAGGATGTCCTCGCGGATGGCTTGAAAATCGGCCACGTCGGCGGTTTTGACGTAAGTGAACACGTCGATATCGAGCGAATAGGCGCCGAAGCCGGCAAAGCGCACGCGGCACGGCTCATCGATGACGCGCGGATGGGCAATCAGCAGCTTGCGCAGCTCGGCCAGGACGTAACGTAGCTGATCGGGCGTCGTTTCGTAGCGCAGCTGCAGCGTCGTTGCGAACCGGGTGCGGTCGCGATGCGCGTAGTTCTCGATCTGCATGCCGGCGAAATCCGAGTTCGGCACCGAGATGATCGTGCGGTCGAGCGACCGGATGCGGGTGGAGCGCATGCCGATATGCTCGATCGTCCCGGACTGGTCGCCAAACTTGCAGAAGTCGCCGACGCTGACCGGCCGATCGGCATAGAGCGTCAGGCCGGAGAGGAAGTTCTGCAGCGTCGGCTGCGCGGCCAGCGCCACCGCCAAACCGCCGATGCCGAGACCGGCAATGACGCCTTCGTAGGGGATGGCGAGCACTTCGGCCAGCAGCAGGAAGGCGACGACCAGCACGGCGACGCGCGCCACGCCGGTGGAC
Source organism: Mesorhizobium sp. M0207 (assembly GCF_040321995.1). NCBI lineage: Bacteria > Pseudomonadati > Pseudomonadota > Alphaproteobacteria > Hyphomicrobiales > Phyllobacteriaceae > Mesorhizobium > Mesorhizobium sp. M0207. The sequence continues at coordinate 72,993 of NZ_JAMYSQ010000020.1, read as the reverse complement.
AGCGAAATCAGCGTGTCGTGATAGCCGGGCACCTGCCACAGTCCACGGTAATGGTCGGCGACCTTGCCGATCAGGTGCCAGACCACCGGCACGGCGCCAATCACGACCAGGCTCCAGGCGATTGCCTTGACCGGGGCGGCGACCACTTGCGGCAGACCGAGCGGGCGCAGCGTCAACAGCAGGAAGAAGCCAAGCACGATCGAGCGCACCGCCCATTCGACGATGCGGAAGAAGGCAGGGCTGTCCGTCCTTCGCACAAACAAGGAAATCAGCGCATTGGCGATGAAACCGAAGACGATGCCGGCCAGTGCGGCAAGGCCGAGCATCGACCATTGCCAGCGCTCCATCGGGCCGGCGCGGGTGAGCAGGCCGGGGCTGATCTCGCGGGCGAGGCCACGGGCGATGAAGAACGGGTCGGTGCTGGCGAAGGCGGCGAATTCCGGCGCCACCGGCACGTCTTCGACATCGGCGTAGAGCGCGCGGATGTGGGCGAGCGTCTCGGGCGTGAACTGCCAGATCTTGCCCTTCTCAGTCTCGACCGGGCCGATGACGATGTTGCCGGCGGGATGCTCGAAATAGACGAAGGGGGTGTTGCTCTTCGGATCGTCGGGGATCTCCTGCCAATAGACGTAGCCGATGCGGTCGATGACCTTTTTGAGATAGCGCTCGAGCAGGAACGCCTCGTCGCCACGCACCGCCTGACTGTAGTTGCGCAGGTCGAGCGCCGCCTGGGCCGGGTCGCCGGCTTCGGTGAGGCCGCTCAACAGTACCTTGAACGTGTCGCGCGGCGAGGCGAGCCTGCTCGGATCGTCGACCATGTCGACGGCTTCGCCACGCGCTTCCTGGAATTCGGCCAGCTTTGCCTGGAGCTGGCCAAGTGGCGGCCCGACGATGAACCAGTCGCCATTCTTGCGGCGAAAAGTGACGGCGAAGGAGACCCTGGTGCCGTATTGCGGCAGCGTCGCCGTCACCTCGTCTCCGGAAATCGCATCATGCGGCAGGCTCCACAGGCGGAACGTCGCGTTGTCGATGACGGTGAACAGAAGCTTGGTGTAATCGGGCATGTTGAGGCCGCCGCGGTCGGCCTCGGTGACGTCGACGAGACCCGCTGCCAGACCGGCAAGACCCATGCCGCCGCCGGCGGCGCGCGGCACATTGTCGGCGCCGCTCTCGTTCATCGTCTGCAGGAACGAGCGCATGGTGCTCATCGGGCTCGACTGGTCGACACGGACGTCCTCGACGGCGCTGACGCGCACACCTGTCCACCATTCGGCGGTGGCGGCATCGAAGCGGCCCATGAAGCTGCCGCCGTCAGGCGATTGGACGAAGGTGAAGGCGCCTTGGCGGTCGCCTTCGAACCAGTGGCCGACAAGCTTGTCGCCTTCGGCCTTAGCCTCGATACGGCCGTTATAAAGCGGGTACACGCCGTTTACGTCAGTGCCCGTCTGCTCGAACTTGATCTGGGCGCCGCCGCCGCGCCACTTCGTGTCCCACACGCCCGTCCAGTTGGCCGCGTCCTGGGCATGCGCCTGCGGCATGGCCGGCAGCAGGCCGGCAAGCGCGAGTGCGCCGATCAGCGCGACCGTCCGGATCAGCAAAAGCAGCAGCCGATCCTGTCCTGCCGCAGAAAAGGGGTTCATTCTGTTGCCCTTCTTCTTGCCGGCGATTCTGCTGGTCCGGCCAGAGAAGGTTATTCCGCTTGAAGATGAATATTCTGTTTCAGGCTGCGACGGCGATGCCGGTCAGTCATAGGTCAGATCCGTCGCCTTGCCGGCGAACACCCGGTAGGCAAAGAACGAATAGAAGATGATGATCGGCAGCACGACGACCGTCCCGACCAGGATGACCGCCAGGCTTTCGGGTGCCGAAGCAGCCTGCCAGATGGTCAGCCGGTCGGGCACCACGAAGGGGTAGAACGACCAGGCGAGGCCGGCAAAACCGAGCGTGAAGATCGCGGCCAATGTCAGGAACGGGAGCAGCGCGTGGCGGTCGCCGGGTTTCGGCAGATGGAAGGTCTGGCGCCACAGCCACAGGAACAGCACTGCCGACAGGATCGGCAGCGGCGACAAATAGAGCATGGCCGGCCAGACGAACCATTTGTCGAAGATGCGCGCGCTGGCAAAGGGCGTGGCCAGCGATACCGCGACCATGCCGAGCGCGGTCAGCACCAGCGCCGTCCGCAGCCACAGCACCGCCTTCTTCTGCAGATCGCCTTCCGTCTTGTAGATGACCCAGGCCGCTCCCATCGCCGCGTAGGCCGCGGCAAGGCAGAGCGCCACCAGCGCGCCGAAAGCGACGCCGCCAGGGCCGACGTCGAGGCCGAGCACATAGACGCCGAGCATATAACCTTGCGCCAGCGACGCGATGACCGAGCCGAGGAAAAAGATGCGGTTCCAGCGGTGCTTCCTGCCGGCCGGCACCTTGGCGCGGAAGTCAAAGGCGACGCCGCGCAGGATCAAACCCACCAGCAGCACGAAGACCGGAATGTAGAGCGCCGTCAGAATGGTGCCGTGCGCCAATGGGAAGGCGACCAGCAGCAGGCCGACCGCCAGCACCAGCCAGGTCTCGTTGGCGTCCCAGAACGGGCCGATGGCGGCGATCATCGTATCCTGCTCGGTGTCTTCGGCTGCGGCGAACAGGATGCCGATGCCGAGATCGAAGCCGTCGAGGATGACGTAGATCAGGATAGCGAGGCCCATCAGCCCGGCGAAGATCAGAGGCAGCAGGGTCGGCCAGTCGACGCTCATGATGTTTCTCCTGGTTGCGCAACCGGCTGCGACAGCGGCCTGTTCATGACGCCCGGTAGCGGCGAGGTGTCCCCATCCTTCGCCGCCTTCAATGCCAGATGCACCAACACGCCGAGATAGGCGATCAAGAGCAGCACATAGAGGATGAGATAGACCGCGAGCGACAGCGCGACATGGCTGCCGGCGACCGGCCCGACAGCATCGGCGGTAAGCAGCACGCCGGTGACCAGCCAGGGCTGGCGGCCGATCTCGGTGGTGTACCAGCCGGCCAGCGTCGCCAGCCAGCCGGACAGCGCCATCGGCACCATGACAAGCGCCAGCGGCTTGGGCAGGCCGTGGCGGCGCTTGAGGAAGAAGGCCGCCGACCAGGAGACGGCGAGCATCAGGAGGCCGGTGCCGACCATGATGCGAAAGCCCCAGAACACCGGAAATACCGGCGGATGGTTGCCGGCATAATCGTTCAGACCCGGCACGATGCCGCCGGCGCTGTGCCTGAGGATGAGGCTGGCGCCATCCGGAATGGTGAGCTCGAACCTGTTCTGCTTGGCCGCTTCATCGGGAAGAGCAAACAGCACCAACGGCACGTTGGGACCGGTGTTCCAGTTGGCTTCCATGGCGGCGATCTTCTGCGGCTGGTGTTCCAGCGTGTTGAGGCCGTGCTGGTCGCCGGCAAAGATCTGGATGGGAATCAGGATAGCGGCGGTGAAGACGCCGGTGCGCAGGGCCTTCCACATCGATTCCGAGCGATCGCCGTAGAGATAGCGCAGCGCCGACAGGCCGGCGATCAGGAACGAGACGGTCAGCCCCGAAGCAAGCAGCATATGAACGAGCCGGTAGGGCATGGACGGATTGAAGACAACGGCCCACCAGTCGGTGGCGTGCGCAACACCATTGCGCATCTCGAAACCGGCCGGTGTCTGCATCCACGAATTGAGCGCGATGATCCAGAAGGCGGACAAGGTGGTGCCGCCGGCCACCAGCACCGTCGCCAGCGTATGGACGCGGTTCGAGACGCGGCGGAAGCCGAACAGCATGATGCCGAGGAACGCCGCCTCGAGGAAGAAGGCGGTCAGGATTTCGTAGGCCAGCAGCGGGCCGGCAATGTTGCCGACCGTCTCCATATAGCCCGGCCAGTTGGTGCCGAACTGAAAACTCATGGTGACGCCGGAAACCACGCCCATGGCGAAGGACAGCGCGAATACCTTAACCCAGGTGAAATACGCGCGCATCCAGGCGGAATCGTTTGTCGCGTTGTAGCGGAGCTTGAAGAACAGCAGCACCCAGCCGAGCGCGATGGTGATCGCCGGGAACAGGATGTGGAACGAGATGTTCGCGCCGAACTGTATGCGCGACAGAATGAGCGGGTCCATGGCGGCTCCGGCTGCTGCTTGTTTGTTGAAGGATAGGCTTGATGCACCGGACGGTCAAAGCGGCGTCCCGCCGCGAGGCGGAACGCCGCAGTGCGGTTAATCTGCTTTTGCGTGGAATTTGGCTGGACGACCGGGCAGGTGTTGCCTATTCCGGCGAACCTCGATGTCCAGAACTGTCGGGAGCGCCATTGACATCCGGATTTGCGGACCGACATTCAGCGGATTAAACCAACAACTCTGTTTCAAGCAGTCGTTTTCAGCCATGCAGCCGATCATCTCGATTTCCGGGGTCTCCAAGACCTACGCCACCGGCTTCAAGGCGCTGAAGGAGATCAATCTCGACATCGTGCGCGGCGAGATCTTTGCGCTGCTCGGGCCGAATGGCGCCGGCAAGACAACGCTGATCTCGATCGTCTGCGGCATCGTCAACCGCTCGTCGGGTTCCGTCACCGTCGACGGCCATGACATCAACCGCGACTACCGCGCCGCGCGCAGTCTGATCGGGCTGGTGCCGCAGGAACTGACCATCGACGCCTTCGAGAGCGTGTGGGCGACGGTTAACTACAGCCGCGGCCTGTTCGGCAAGCCGGCGGACAAGGCGTTCGTCGAAAAAGTGCTGCGCGACCTGTCGCTCTGGGACAAGAAGGACGCCAAGGCGATCACGCTGTCCGGCGGCATGAAGCGCCGGCTGATGATTGCCAAGGCGCTGTCGCACGAGCCGCGCATCCTGTTCCTCGACGAACCGACGGCAGGCGTCGATGTCGAGCTGCGCCAGGACATGTGGGCGATGGTGCGCCGGCTGCGCGAAGACGGCGTCACCATCATCCTGACCACGCATTACATCGAAGAAGCCGAGGCGATGGCCGACCGCGTCGGCGTCATCAACCGCGGCGAGATCGTGCTGGTGGAGGACAAGGCCGAGCTGATGCGCAAGCTTGGCCGCAAACGGCTTGTGCTGGAACTGCGCAGTCCCCTGGCCACCGTTCCCGATGCTTTTTCGCACTACGCGCTGGAGCTTTCGCCGGATGGCGGACAGCTGACCTATACTTATGACAACCAGAGCGAACGACCGGGCGTCGCCTCGCTGATCCGCGAGCTCGAGGCGGCCGGCATCCAGTTCCGCGACATCGATACCGAAAACAGCTCGCTCGAGGAGATCTTCGTCAATCTGGTGAGGAAACCGGCATGAACCCGCGCGCGGCCATGAATCTTCATGCGGTATGGGCGATCTATCGGGTGGAGATGGCGCGCGCCCTTCGCACTGTGCTGCAGAGCATCGTTTCGCCGGTGATTTCGACGTCGCTCTATTTCGTCGTCTTCGGTTCGGCCATCGGCTCGCGCATCACCGAGATCGACGGCATCAGCTACGGCGCCTTCATCGTACCGGGGCTGATCATGCTGTCGCTGCTGACGCAATCGATCTCCAACGCCTCTTTCGCCATCTATTTTCCGAAATTCGTCGGCTCGATCTACGAATTGCTGTCCGCGCCGGTGTCCTATCTGGAGATCGTCATCGCCTATGTCGGGGGCGCGGCGACAAAGTCGATCGTGCTTGGCCTGATCATCCTGGCGACGGCCTCGCTGTTCGTGCCGCTGACGATCGAGCATCCGTTCTGGATGCTCGCCTTCCTGGTGCTGACGGCGGTGACCTTCAGCCTGTTCGGCTTTATCATCGGCATCTGGGCGAAGAGCTTCGAGCAGCTGCAGCTGGTGCCGCTGCTGATCATCACGCCGCTGACCTTCCTCGGCGGCAGCTTCTATTCGATCAACATGCTGCCCGGCATCTGGCGCACGGTGACGCTGTTCAACCCGGTGGTCTACCTGGTCAGTGGGTTCCGCTGGAGCTTCTACGGCAAGTCCGACGTTTCGGTCGGCGTCAGCCTCGGCATGACGGTGGTCTTCCTGCTCATCTGCATAACGATCGTCGCCTGGATCTTCAGGACCGGCTACCGGCTGCGCAACTGATCGAACGGGCCTCGTCCAGGCGAAGCAGCCTGACCGATCGACCTTTCCTTGCCGAAGGCGATAGGCCTGCGCCCGATGCCTGGAACCCGCGCTTGAATGCCTCGATCTTGCTTTTCATGCATTGTTATATATCATGTTATCGATGTTCATGGGGATGAATTGGCCTATGGAAGACGTCATACGATCGCTTGGCTTTCTGTGCCTGGGCAGCAGGCTGAAGCGTATAGGCGAGCAACTGCAAGCGGAGGCGCAGCGCCTGCTCGACAGGCTGGATGTCCCGGTTCAGGCGAGCCAATACCCGCTGCTGGCCGCGCTCGACAGGCTGGGTCCGCTGTCGGTCGGGGAACTGGCGCAATCCCTTGGCATCGCGCAGCCAGGCGTAACGCGAAGCGTCTCGCTTCTGGCCGAATTGGGACTGCTCGACCGATGACCAGCGGCGCAGGATCGTCTCGCTTACTCGGGACGGGCGGCGGCTGGTCGATGTCGCAAAGCGCGACGTCTGGCCTTGCATCGAGAACGTGGTCGCGGATTTGTGCGCAGGTTTTTCGGGGCCGCTTCTTGAGCAGCTGGCTGCCATCGAGGACGGCCTCGCCGCTGCTCCTCTCGACCGTCGTGTAAATAAGCCTGAGGGTGCCGCGCAATGAGACATCTGCTCGACCGCCCTATCTGGAGCGGGCTTCAGACGCGACATCGGGCCTTCGCGGAGGGTGACAACCTCGCCATGCGATATCGGCCGTCGATCGTCCCTTTCGCCGCCACTGGCGCGGACGACCCGGAAAGCCTGCGGGCGCTCGAAAAGCTTGTCTCCCCGGGCGAGAGTGTGATCCTGCTTCAAGCGGACGCGATTGCTCTGCCCACGGGGCTTTCCGCGACTTCGACCGCAGCCGGGGTTCAGATGATCGCCGAGCAGCCATTGCAGATCGTCTCCGACCCGCGCGTGCATCGTCTGACCCGAGACGATGCTGCTGAGATGCTCGCCCTGGCATTGCTCACCAAGCCTGGCCCATTCACGCTCGAAGCCTTGAGCCTGGGCGATTTTTGGGGTGTGAAAATCGAGGGCAGGCTCGCGGCAATGGCCGGCGAGCGCATGAAGCAACCTGGTTATACCGAACTCAGCGGGGTGTGCTCACATCCGGAATTTCGCGGCGGTGGCCTAGGAAAGCTGCTGTCCCTATTCGTGGCAAACCGGATAGTGGCGCGCGGCGAAGTTCCCTATCTCCACGCCTATGCCAGCAACGCCGCGGCCATAGCGTTATACGAGTCCATCGGCTTCAGGTTGCGAAGCACAATGAATGTGGCCGTGGTTCAGCGCACCGAATGATTAGTCGGCGCATGATGCGCAGCATGGATGCATCCGGTATCGGAAGGAAGGATTTCGTACCGCCGAAATCCTTCCTTGAGACTGCAAGACCTTGCTGCGTGTCAGACCGCGATCTTGCCGCCGCCTTGCCTGGTGATGGCAACGACCGCCGGGCGCACCGGCATGTCCGGCTTGAAGTCGGGCCAGCGCGTCGACAAATCCTCATAGTAGGACGGACGGCCGAAAGCCTCCCAGTCCTCGCCGCCGTCGCCCGGATGCTGGACCGCAACGAAGGCGGTCTGGTCGTCCGGCGCAAACAGGGGACCGCACATTTCGGCGCCGATCGGCACGCGGAAGAACAGCTTTGATGTCGCCCGTGCCGTCCCCTCCGTATCGACAGCCCACAGACCGTCGGTGCGGCCGGTGGCTTTCGGGCCTTGGCCGTCGGTGGCGACCCAGAGGCGGCCAGCCGAATCTACCGTGCAATTGTCCGGCATGCCGAACCAGCCATTGGCGGTGGTTGCGGTCGAGAAGGTGGCGCCGACGTCGGCCACAGCGGGATCGCCGCATTTCAGCAGGATTTCCCACCTGCCCTTTGTCGCGGTGAAATCACCGCCGTCCTCGACGATCTCGATGATGTGGCCAAAGGCATTTTCGGCACGCGGGTTGGCAGCGTCGACCTGGTCGGCCTTGCGCTTCGAATTGTTGGTCAGCATGACATAGACCTTGCCGTTGGCGGCATTGGGCTGGATGTCTTCCGGGCGGTCCATCTTGGTGGCGCCGAGCAGGTCGGCGGCGCGGCGCGTCTCGATCAGCACGTCGGCCTCGCCGGCAAAGCCGTTCTCCGCCGTCAGCGGCCCCTGGCCGAAGGCGATCGGCAGCCATTCGACCGAACCGTCGTCGGCGAACTTGGCTACATGCAAGGTGCCGTCGTCGAGCAAATCCATGTTGGCGGCGCGGTTGTCCGGATCGAACTTGCCTGTGGTGACGAACTTATAGACATAGTCGAAGCGCTCGTCGTCGCCGAGATAGAAGACGACACGGCCATCCTTGGCGACGATCGATTCGGCGCCCTCATGCTTGAAGCGCCCCATCGCGGTGCGCTTCCTCGGCGCCGAAGTCGGATCCTGGACGTCGACCTCGACGATCCAGCCGAAGCGGTTCGGCTCGTTCGGCTCCTTGCCGATGTCGAAACGGTCGTAATGCGCTGCCCATTCATAGGCACCTTCGGGAATGCCGAGGCGCTTGTAATTGGCGGCTTCCTTATGCCCCTGCGGCAGCTCGCCCGAGAAATAGCCGTGGATGTTCTCCTCGGCCATGACATAGGTGCCCCACGGCGTGACGCCGCCGGCGCAATTGTTGATGGTGCCGATGACCTTCGTGCCGGTCGGATCGGCGCTGGTCTTGACGCGGTCGTGGCCGGCGACCGGGCCGGAGAGCGCGATCTCGGTGTTGGAGGTGATGCGGCGGTTGAGCTTGCCGTCGCGAACGACCTGCCATTTGCCTGATACCTTGCGTATCTCGACGATAGTGCCGCCATGCGCGGCCATCTCGACATCGACTTGCTCCTTGCTGAGGGGCGCCTGCTTGGCTTTGCCATCGACGATGGTGACGAGACCCGGAAACATCAGGTGCGGATTGGTGTATTCGTGATTGACGACCAGCAGGCCGTGCTCGGCCGAGCCGTCGATCGGGATATAACCGACATAGTCGTTGTTGTAGCCGAATTGTCTGGCCTGGGCTTCCGCCGACTGTTTTGTCGGATCGAATCCCGGCGAATCGGCGAACAGCGGATCGCCCCAGCGCAGCAGCACGTCGGCGTCATAGCCAGGTGCGACGTGATGCTTGTCGTCGATGCCGGCCTCGAGCTCGTCGAAAGCGAAGGCGGAGCCTTTGGCGGCGCGGGCGTTGTCGGCGGTGATCAGCGCCAGCGGGCTGACGGTAGCGGCTATGGCCGAGACGGCAAGCGAACCCTTGAGGAAGCCGCGGCGCGAGAACCGCGCGGCGATGATCTCACCCATGGTGCGGTTGTCGGTGGGATTGGCTCCTGGCCCATCGTTTTCCTCGAGCAGGCTGGTGCGGAAATGGGCGTCAGGGGTGCGATGTTCGGTCATAGGGCCTGCCTCTGGCTGGATGGATTGCTGGAGCGTGTTGCCTTGCCAATCCGGTATTACCGGCAGGTCACAGTTTGATGACATGCCGGCTAAATTGCCACCTGCGATTTCGTATCCAACATCGGCCCCGCTTGACCGCGACCGGCGCTTCGGAAACAAGAGCTGCGGCAGGCGGTAGGGACCGCATCGGGAGGAACAAAAGTGAGTTTCTTGGGACTTGGGCAGCTCTGCGTCTCGACGGTGATCTTCCTGCTGGCGGCGATGGCCGCAAAACAGTGGGGGCTGGCGCCGAGCCTCGGCAAGATCGTGCTGACGTTGGCGCTCTACTCGCTGGGCAATCTGATCATGCTGAGGCTGATCCGTGAATTCGGCATGTCGGTGTCGTTCAGCCTGTCGGCGGTGATCCAGCTGGTGTCGGTGAATGTGGTGGCGCTGGTCTTCTTCGGCGAACGCGTCAATGCCTTGCAGGCAACCGGCATCGTGCTTGCCATCGCAGCTGTGGCGCTGATCACGCTCGGGCCCTATCTGCAAAGGCTGTAACTGCGATCGGGCCGATGAAGAAGATTGCAAGCAGACTGCCCAACTGGCTGGAGTTCCCGGTTCTGCTGGCCGGGCTGGTCATTGCCGGCGGGCTGTGGGGGTTCGAGGAGCTGATGGAGCTGGCGCGGGCGACCACGCCGCATGCCTTCGACACCGAAATCCTGCTTGCCTTCCGCAAAGCCGGCCAGCCCGACAATCCGATCGGACCGGCGTGGCTGGAAGGGGCGATGCGCGACATCACCAGCCTCGGCAGCGCCAGCGTACTGCTGCTGATCACGGCAGCAATGATCGTCTATCTGCTCCTTATCCGCAGGCCAGGCGCGGCGCTTCTCATGTTCGTCGCGGTAGCGGGCGGCCAGCTCCTGTCAAGCGTGCTGAAATTCGACATCGACCGGCCGCGCCCCGATCTGGTCTCGCATCTCGCCGATGTGGCATCGCTTTCGTTTCCGAGCGGCCACGCCATGCTGTCGGCGGTGACGTATTTGACGCTGGGCAGCATGGCGGCGCGGGTTTTGCCCGGGCGCACAACGAAGATCTATGTACTCGGGCTGGCGGTGCTGACGACAGTGGTGGTCGGCATCAGCCGCATCTATCTCGGCGTCCACTGGCCGTCCGACGTATTGGCCGGCTGGTGCGCCGGCTTTGCCTGGGCGATGCTGTGCTGGCTTGCGGCACGGTTCCTGCAGCGATGGCTTGGGCGGGCCGACGGCACCTGACTCAAATCAGCCTGTTGATCAGGCCATGACCGCAGCCTGCCAGCAGGAAAACCATCGACAGCAAGGCTGTCGAGGTTGCCAACGCTTTGAATATCTTCACCCGCTCATCCTTTTGAGGTCGTTCCTGTGAAATCGGGATCGCAGCGGATGTCCCGCCAAACGATGCCGAGGTTTGTAGCATGACAGCGCATCGGCTGGCAAAGAGTGCTGCATGTTTGGAGGCAGATCATCAATCCTTGGTGCAGAAAGACGTCGCCGACCACGCCAGCGCAGGAACTTCATCCTCGATTGTTCGGCGGTGCCGTTCTTCGATTCGACGGCAGCCAATGTCATCGAGGGCGCGGGCCCACAAGGCGAGCCGCGCCGGCGTTCGCTTCATTATATCAGGCGCTTCAGCGCAGGATACGCCGCATGCTGATCAACCACGGCGTCAAGCGGCCGCTGGTGACTTATGCGCCTCGATCACGGATGCGCGGGCGCAGCTGAGGAGAGCCGCGCCCGTCGCCTGAACTGGCAACGCCGGCTCAGTCGAGGCCCAACGCTGAGACCTCGCCCTCGTTCATCAGCGGCACGAAGATTGTCGACCTGCCGTCGGTGCCGATGTCGGCGCTGCCCGGCTTGAACGTCGCAACCGCTTGCGGCGTGCCGCCGGCTTTGTAGCGGTAGAGCGTGCCGGTCATATAGGCAGTGGCGTAGATGCTGCCGCCGATGGCAACGACGCCATCGAGGTTGGCAAACTTTTCCGCGCCAGTCAGTGGCGAAACGGCCTTGGTAGCAAGATCGACCGAGAGCAGGCCGCCCGGCTCCGCGGTGCTGAAGTCGGGCTTGATGCCCTTGCCCCAGGAAGCGACGATCAGCCGGCCGCCATCGGCGAAGATGCCATTCGGCGAAGCAAGCGCCGCATCCCTGACGAACAGTTCGGGCCGGTCGCCGTCTATGCGATAGATCGTATCGGCAAGCATATCCGTGACGTAGATCTTGCCGGACGCGTCGGCGGTCACGTCGTTGAGAAAGACCGCGTTCGGCACGTCGATCGTCGATGTTAGCTTGCCGCTTGCGAGGTCGACGACGCGCACATGGGTGAGGTCGGCGACGTAGAGTTTGCCGCCGACAATCGCCATGCCCTTGGGCGCGTCCATGCCGTCGGTCCAGTGTTGCGTGACTAGCTTGCCGTCCATCGACAGGATCGACAGATAGCCGTTGCCGTCGGCTTCGCCGGGATTGCCGACGATGTTCGAGACGACAACGCGCTGGCCGGCGGCGTCGAACAGCGCCGATTCAGGCTGCTCGAGGCCGCCGGTGCGCCACAGTTCAGCGGCCTGAACTGCCGGCGCGGCTGCGATGCCGACCAGGGCGAGAAGCATCGAGGTGAAGAGGCTCTTCATGGCTAGTCTCCTGTAATGGACTGGCGGAGAGCTAGGCTTTTCGATACTTTTCGGGAAGAGCTATCAGGACTAGTACCGAAGGCTGATACCAAATCGTGCAAAAGAGGTGCATCCCATGAACGGCCTGATCTTCGAAGCGCTGAAGCGGACGCTTAAGGCAAAGGGCATCACCTATCGCGTCCTTGCCGAGCGGATGGGTGTTTCCGAGCCGACGGTGAAGCGCATCTTCCACGAGCGCAACTGCAAGCTCGACCGGCTGATGGAGATCTGCACTGCCGCCGGCGTAGAGTTGGAGAACGTGCTCGGCTCTATGAACAGAGGACCAGGACCCGCCAACCAGATCGCGCCGGAGATCGAGCGCAAGCTCGCCGGGCGGCCGGCACTGCTGTTCGTCTTTGTCATGCTTTCCGAGAAATTCACGCCCGAAGGCATCATGCGCTCACAAGGGCTGAGCGAGGCTTCGATGTTCCTCTATCTGCGCGAGCTCGAGGAACTCAGCCTGGTCGCGCTCGGTCGCGGCCTGTCGGCAAGGCTGCTGATCGAGGCGCCGATCCAGTGGAATTTCGAGGGGCCATTGCGGCCGCTGTTCGAGACGACCAACAAGAATTTCATCGGCTGGGCCATCACCCATCTTGAGCGCGAGTCGACGTTCGTCAGCTTCTCCAGGCGGATGCGGCCGGAAACGGCGGAAATGGTCAGGCGCGAGGCGGAGGAATTGGCGGAGCGCGCCAAATTGCTTGCTCATCACGACCAGCACACGACGCCTGAAGACCGACTGGTCGGCTACAAATGGACGTTTGCGTTCGGCGCAACGCCGTTCCCGGTGATCATGCCGATCGGGCCGCATCCGCGCGACGCAGGCGCACGGACCGACGATCGAGTTGCGGCTGCCGCAAACGGACGACGTCTGCCGGCCTAGGTCAAAATGCAGAACGACCGAGTCCGGGCTGTTGGCGGCAGCCAGTCTGACTGAGCTTCTTACCCCTGAGTATCGGCCGCAAACCGGTTCTCAAAGGGCCCCTGCTCAAACACAAGATCGAGCGGCTATTCGGCAGTCTTGGTCGCTACCTTGTCATCCCAGACCATCTGCCGGTAGTCGAAGCCGTATTCCAGCGTCGGCTTGACAATACGGAAATAGGGCGACAGGTCGAAATCGCGCGGCGTGTAGAGCGAGTGATGGCGGATGTGCAGGATTTCCCTGCGCGAATAGCTCGACTGGGCCGAGGCACGGCCAGGCGCCCGGGTAATCTCCGGCAGGATCGGGTAGCGGATCAGGCCATACGCCTCGGCGATCAGCGACGAGCAGATGGCGCGCGTCGGGTCGCCGGAACCGAAAGCCAGCATGCGGCGGCGCCAGCGCACCGGCACCGGCGGCGTCGGCAAGAAGTAGCGCAGCATGTCGAATATGTTCCTGAGATCGTATCTGAGACCGAGCCTGCCGATCATGAACGCGACGACCGCTTCGCGATCGTCCGGAGCCAGGCCACTCGCCCGGCAGATGCGGGTGTTGTAGCTGCGATAGCGCGACAGCGGCACGGCGATGCAGCCATCGCCGAGCGTGACCTCGATCAGGCGCCGCCGCTCCGATCCGTCCTCCGACTCCGGTAATGCATCGCCGATATAGAAGGCGGCATGCGACCAGGTCGACTGGGTGAGGTATTTGATCGCCGCCGAGATCTTCTGGTTGCCTTCGATGAGCAGGATGTCGCCGGGCTCGAGCGTTCGGCGCAACGTTTCGGCGTCCGACGGCGTGTAAGGCTCGTAGCCGGACGATTCCTCCTGCAGCCGGCCGGCAAGCCAGCGGCCAAGTCGGTCCAGAAGCGTGTCGCCGGGCTCGGTCATGCCAGACGGCGATTACCACAGGGCGGCAAGTTAGACCATGATCAGCCCACGCCAGGCGTGCCGGCGTCTTCGTGCGCAACTGTGAGATCTTCGCGCGCCTTACGGGCGAACTTCCTCGTCGAGCGCTTCGGGCTGTCGCCGAAAAGCTCGGCCGCCTCGGCGAGGCAGGTCTTTTTCAAGCTCTTTTCCGAACGCTTCAGCAGCTTGGCAAGCAACCGCGTCTCTTCAGCAGGACCGAGTGGCTGGTCCTCGGCATCGAGAAGCGCGCGCATGACGAACACATCGTGCAGCTCGCCGAGCCGCTCGCCCAATTCGTCGACGGCCCTGCGCCGCGTTTTGATCGGCGTCGGCCACAGCCGGCCGAGCAGCGACAGGTGCATGCCATGCGTCTTGGCCGCCTTGCGCAGGTCGTGAAAGTCATCGGCTTCGCCGCGCGAAGCCGCCTTGTCCAGCGCTTTCCTGGCACGGCGCAAAGTGGTGCGCGCGCCTTCGGCGAGCACGTCGGCAGCCTGCTCCGGCTTGTCGGGCAGAGCGAGCTTGTCGATCCGGGCGACACCTTCCTCGCAAGCGGAAATCGCCGCGCCTATCGCAGCATCGAGGCCTCCTCCGCCATGCAGTTCATGCTGGCGCGCGACGAGCCTGTCACGGACGGCACCGAGGCCATCGCCGGCACTTTGCTCGGGAAAGCTTGCCGCCAGCCGGTCGATTGTTTCGACCAGCGCGGTCGCCTCGCGCGGGCCGGCAAGCAGGGCCGCCACCTGGCGGTAGCACTGATTCTCCGTCACGCAGAATGTTTCGTCTCCGGAACGGACAAGGCGCAGCAAGGCGCGGACGTTCTTCAGCCGTTTGCGGCATTTGTGCAGCCCCGGTTCGGGCCTGTCACGCGCCGCGTTCAGATGGTCGATCACCTTGCCGATCTCCTCGGCGAGGATGCGCCTGACCTCTCCGGTCAGCGACATGCGCGGATCGATACGAAAGCTCATGCGACGATCTCCGGAATCCCCCCAAGGGCGAGCGACGCGTTGTAAAATCTCGGCTCGCCGGTGACTTCACGGCCGAGCCAATGTGGCAGCATTTCGTCCTGTATATCATCCGGCGTCTCGAGCTCGGCGATCACCAACCCCGCAAGCGTCCCGCCGAAGACATCGACTTCGTAGCGATAGCCGCGATGTTTAACATGGTGGCGTGTCTTCTCGATGACATGTCCGATGGCAAAGGCCTGCATCTCCTGCGCCTCCGCCAAAGGTACCGGATATTCGAATTCATCGCGCTCGCGTGCCTGGCTGCCGAACTTGAGCGTCAGCTTGGCGGCCGCATCGTTGCTGATGCGAACACGAACCGTACGGCTGGGTTCGGCGACAAGATAGAATTGACGGATATGAATGTCCGCCTCGACCATTGCCCGCCATTCCTCACCTGAGACCAGGAATTTACGCTCGATTTCCTTGCCCATGGCCAGGCACTAAAGCGCGCACGGCCAGAGTTGGCAAGCCGCTTGACCGCACTTGACTTTAATCATTCGATTGATTAAATTGTTGGCCATGATCAAATCGCCCAGCGCCAGCGGCCTTCCTCATGAGGCGCCCAAGACCGCCGCCGATATGACGCGGGCGGCACTTGTCCGCGCGGCGTTGAAACTGTTCGGACGGCAAGGTTTCGACGGCACCTCGACGCGCCAGATCGCGGCGGAGGCCAAGGCCAATATCGGCTCGATCGCCTATCATTTCGGCGGCAAGGAAGGGCTCCGCAACGCGGCGGCCGACTACATCGTCGACACCATCCAGACCGTTGCCGGCCAGGCGATCGGCAATCTGCAGGCGCCGGTCGCGGCATTGGCCGACACCGAGGCCGCGCGGGCACATTTAGCCGTCGCACTGGAGCGGATGGTCGCCTTCATCGCGGCAAGGCCGGAAGCCGGCGAGATTGTACAGTTCGTCCTGCGCGAGCTGTCGCATCCTACCGCGGCGCTCGACCGTATCTATGACGGCGTGTTCGAACCGGCGCATAACCGGCTCTGCCTGATCTGGGAACAGGCGACGGGCGAGCCGGCCGAGAGCGAGCGCACAAAACTCACCGTGTTCACGCTGATTGGCCAGGTCGTCTATTTCCGCATCGGCCGCGAGGCGGTTATGCGCCGCATGGGCTGGCGCGAGATCGGCAATGACGAGGCCGGAAAGATCGCGGCGGTGGTGACGGATAATCTCAGCGCGATTTTGGCTCGGCGCGATTTGGCTGTCCGGAAGGATCGTGGATCATGAGCCTGCTCTGTTCTTTGCCGCTTGCCGCCCAGCTTTTCAGCGCCTGCGCGCCGGGAGCACCGCTCGCCGTCGGCTACGTCGAGGGCGACTACGTCCTGCTCGCGCCGATCGAGGTGGCGCAGGTCGAGACGATTGCGGTCAAGCGCGGCGACCGCGTCGCGCCCGGCACGCCGGTGGTGACGCTGGAAAACGCCGACGCCAAGATCGCCATCGCACAAGCCGAGGCGGCCCTTGCGCAGGCCCAGGCGCAACTTGCCGACCTGCAGGTCGGCAAGCGGCCTGAAGAGATTGCGGTGCTCAAGGCGCAGCTCGACATGGCCAAGGCGCAAGCCGCCGACGCCAAACGCCGTTACATCCGCGCCAGCGATCTGTTCAAACGCGGCACCGGCACACAGGCCGACTACGACACGGCTTCCGCGACGCTGGAGACGGCCAACGCGCAGGTCGGCCAGGCGGAGGCCAATCTCGCCGTCGGCGGCCTGCCGGCACGGCCGGAGACGATCAAGGCCGCCGACAATCAGGTCAGGCAGGCGCAGTCGGCGCTGGAGCAAGCGCAATGGCGGCTGTCGAAGCGCGTGCTGACGGCGCCCTCGCCCGGCCGGGTCAACGATGTCATCCGCTATCCTGGCGACACGGCCGGGCCGACCGCGCCGGTCATCTCCATGCTGCCGGATGGCGCGGTGAAGCTCAGCGTCTATGTGCCGGAAAGCGCGTTCTCCTCGGTCGACGTCGGCACGCTGCTCAACGTCCATTGCGACGGCTGCGGATCGGGCGTGAAGGCTCGCGTCAGCTACGTGTCGCCGGATCCGGAATTCACGCCGCCGGTGATCTACTCGCTCGAGACCCGGCAAAAGCTGGTCTATCTGGTCGAAGCGCGGCCGGAGGGCGACGCCAGCGCATTGCAGCCCGGGCAGATCGTCGACGTCGATCTGGCGGACATCGGAAAATGAACGTCATCGACGTGCACGGCCTGGTCAAACGCTTCGGCGACAAGACCGTCGTCGATCATGTGACTATGGCTGTGGCCGAGGGCGAGATCGTCGGCTTCCTCGGGCCGAACGGCTCGGGCAAGACGACGACCATCCGCATCATGTGCGGCTTGCTGACGCCGGATGAGGGCGAAGGCACCGTTCTGGGCTTCGACATCCGCACCGACAGCCTGCGGATCAAACGCGAAGTCGGCTACATGACGCAGAGATTCTCGTTCTACGAAGATCTCACGATCGGCGAGAATCTCGAATTCGTGGCACGGCTCTACCGGCTGAAGCCGCTCGACGAGCACGTTGCTAAGACGCTTGAGGAGCTCGGCCTGACATCGCGCAGGAACCAGTTGGCCGGCACCCTGTCCGGCGGCTGGAAGCAGCGGCTGGCGCTGGCCGCCTGCATCATGCACAAGCCGAAACTGCTGCTGCTCGATGAACCGACGGCGGGCGTCGACCCGAAAGCGCGACGCGAATTCTGGGACGAGATCCACCGGCTGGCGAGCGGCGGCCTGACCGTGCTGGTCTCCACCCACTACATGGACGAAGCCGAGCGCTGCCACCGCATCAGCTACATCTCCTACGGCAAGATGCTGGCCACCGGCACGGTCGAGGACGTGGTGAGGAATGCCGGGCTGACCACCTTCGTCCTGCAAGGGCCGCGGCTCGATCAGGTCGCTGCCGCACTTCATGGCCGCCCCGGCGTCGACCAGGTGGCGCCGTTCGGCGCGACGCTGCATGTCGTCGGCTCCGACAGGACGGCACTTCAGGCAGCGCTCGCCGATGTCGAGAAAGAGCACGAGGGCGTTACGGTGACGCCCGGCGAGACCAGCCTGGAAGATGTGTTCATCCAGTTCATGTCCGGTTCGAAGGACAACATGGGATGAAAGAAGGACAACATGGGATGAAAAATGGGATAGACAGCATCTTTTCGTTCGCCAGGCTAGGCGCGCTGCTGATCAAGGAGTTCATCCAGATGCGGCGCGACCGCATCACCTTCGCCATGATGCTCGGCGTACCGCTGATGCAGCTGGTGCTGTTCGGCTATGCCATCAACAACGATCCGAAGAGCCTGCCGGCAGCGCTGGTGACGATGAGCAGCGATCCTTACACGCGGGCCATGGTTTCGGCGCTGCAGACCACCGGCTATTACCGCTTCGACCATGTTGCGCAAAGTGCCGCCGAAGCCGAATTCCTGATGGCGCGCGGCGACGTCGCCTTCGTCGTCACCATTCCCGCCGATTTTGCCCGACGGGTCGAGCGCGGCGACAGCCCGCAGATTCTGATCGAGGCGGATGCGACCGACCCGGCCGTCGCCAGCGGCGCCATCTCGACGCTCGGCACCGTCGCCAATCAGGCGCTGCTCAGGGCACGCGGTATGCAGGAGACGGCGGCCGAAGCTGCCCGGGGCCAGCTCCAGGTGGTGGTGCACCGGCGCTACAATCCGGAAGCCGTCTCACAATACAACATCGTGCCCGGCCTGCTCGGCGTCATCCTGCAGATGACGATGGTGATGATGACCTCGATCGCGCTGACGCGCGAGACCGAGCGCGGCACGATGGAGAACCTTCTGGCGATGCCGTCCAGCCCGCTCGAGATAATGCTGGGCAAGGTGCTGCCCTATCTGGCGGTCGGCGCCGTGCAGGTACTGGTGGTGCTGGCAGCCTCGAAGCTTCTGTTTGCCATCCCCTTCACCGGGTCGATGTCGCTGCTGTTGACGGCGGTCCTTATCTTCGTCTTGGCGCTGGTGCTGCTCGGCTACACGATCTCGACGATCGCCCGCACGCAAATGCAGGCCCTGCAGCTCACTTTCTTCTTCTTCTTGCCGTCGATCATGCTGTCCGGCTTCATGTTTCCCTATCGCGGCATGCCGGACTGGGCGCAGATTTTCGGCGAGGTGCTGCCGCTGACGCATTTCCTGCGCATCATCCGCGCGGTGATGCTGAAGGGCGCCGAGCTGCCGGCGGTGGCAACGGAAATCGGCTGGCTGGTGGTGTTCGTGGCGCTGTTCGCCGGTATTGCGCTGGTGCGGTTCCGCCGGACGCTGGATTAGGGTCGAACTCGATCCGCTTGTGCAAATGATCGAGATTTACACGGACTTGGCCTGGCCCGGGACCGGTGTCAATTCAGGCGCATTGAGCCCTTCGAAGGGATCGCGCCAGGCGTCGATTTCTTCGAGTTTAAGATACCAGCGACTGACAGAGGGATAGTCATCGAGCGGCAATCGGGCGACATCGTTGAAGGGCAGAAACGTCGCCATTCGAAAGTCGGCATAGGAAACCGAAGCGCCGACCAGCCATTCTCGCTCAGAAAGCTCGGCATCAAGTATGGCAGCGGCCGTGCGGAAGTCGCTCAGGCCCTCCTCAACCCGCGCCTGATCGATCGGGCCGAGCCCATAGCGCTGTTTGGTCCCGCGTTCGAAATGCACGACATCGCAGGCTCTTGCGAAGTTCTCTTTCCCCCAACTCAGCCATCGGATCATCTCGGGCTCGTCGTCGCCAGCGCGCCAGAAATCCGAATGCATATCGCGCGAAAGCCGACAGGCTATGGCGTCGGCCTCCCAGAGGCTTTTTCCCGAACCTATAAGGATGGGCAATGAAAGATTTGGATTGAGCGGCCGAAATCGCTCGGCCTGGCCCGGAGCGAAGGGAGAGGCGAATTCAAACTCGACCTTGGCGTTGAGATACCGTGCCACCGCGACCGCGAGGCGAGGATTGGGATTGCGGCTGAAGAACAGTTTCATTGATCTCAGTCTTTGAAGGGTACCGGTTCGACCGGGTGCAACGGAGGCTCGAGCGCCTCGAACCGGCACCTGGAATTGGTTACTATATTAGCTGGCAGCAATGATCTCGGCATAGGTGCTGAGATCGACATTGCCGCCGGAGAGCACCACGGCAATGCATTTCCCGGCAAGGTCGATCTCGCCTGACGACAGCGCGGCCAAGCCGACGCAACCGCCGGGTTCGACGACCAGCTTCAGACAAGCCATCGCATCGCGCATCGCCTGTGCCACCGCCTTGTCGGAAACGGCGATGGCGCCGGCGAGATTCTTGCGGTTGATTTCGAAAGTGATGGCGCCCGGCTCGGCGACGAGAAGGGCATCGCAGATCGAGGTGTGGCCGGGCGTGTTCGACATCCTGGCGCCTTTGATCAGCGAGCGGCGTGTGTCGTCGAAATGCTCGGGTTCCACGGCCCAGACGGCGGTGCCCGGCGAGGCGTCCTTGACCGCGATCGAAATGCCGCTGCTCAACCCGCCGCCGCCGCAGGGAACCACTACTGCATCGAGGCTGACGCCAAGCGCTCTTGCTTGGCGCATCAATTCGAGGCCGATCGTGCCCTGGCCGGCGATGATGGCCGGATCGTCGTAGGGCGGCACTAGGACCATGCCCTTTTCCACGTAAGAACGGACGACGGCAGTGCGATCGTCGCGGACCCGGTCGAAGGTGATCACTTCCGCGCCCATCTTCCTGACATTGCCGACTTTCATCGCCGGCGCATCGGCGGGCATGGCGATGACGGCCTTGACGCCGAACATCGCCGCTGCGGCGGCAACGCCTTGCGCGTGATTACCCGACGAGAAGGCGACGACGCCGCGGGCGCGTTCTTCCGCCGAGAGCGAGGAGAGCTTGTTGTATGCACCGCGGAACTTGAACGAGCCGGTGCGCTGCAACGTCTCCGGCTTGAACAGGATCCTGGCGCCGAAGCGATTGTTCAACTCCGGCGATTCGATCAGCGGCGTTTCGACGATCAGTCCGGACAATCGCGCTGCTGCACTGTGAATATCGGCGATGCCGGGAGGGGTGATCATGGCTGGGTCCTGCAAGAGATGAGACTGCCTATGTGCACGGAAAGGGAAGCCGCGCACCAATGAAAAAATGTGACCGTTACAATTCGACTTGGAAGCAGGAGTGGGCGTGACTGTCACCCACCTCTCCTCCGCCCTCCGCCATGCTTCGTCATTTCGACAAATCGCTGCCGATTTACCGGCATTGCCGGCCGCCCCTCACCCCAACAGCGTCTTTTGCCGTTTGGGGCCGCCGATCTTGCGCCAGGTGTTGAAGCGATGGGTGGCAGCGGCGAAGGAGATCTTCATCTGCTGAGCAACCGAATAGCGCGACTTTCCCTCGTCGAACAGGCGATAGCAGCACTCGACGCCCTCCTCGGTCAACTTGCCGTCGGGAGCCTTGTTATGCGGATTGGCGGGATCAAATTTTTCGACCTGCTGCTCGACCAGCCCTTTCAGGCGCTGCAAGTCCGCCTCGATGTTAGCGATCAGGTCGAGAACCGGCTTGGGGTCAAACGGCTGCTGTTTTTCCAGCATCTGCGGGTTCCTTTCTCTTGGTTGAGATTCGGTTATATAGGTGAACGTTTGCCGATAGCAACGGCAATGTGTTCGGGATTTTGAAGCCTGTACCTTTGAGCATGAGTGGAGCGGGCACGATTGACCGAGGATGTGCGAAGCTCTAGTTTAGAACCGTTCTAAACTAGGGTGAATTTCTCATGCTTTCCCGCGTTTTCGGCTTCGGCCGCCGTCCCTTTGAATCGCTCTCGGAACAGGAGATCCTGGCGCTCGCCATCTCCTCTGAGGAGGATGACGGGCGCATCTATCGCGCCTATGCCGACGGGCTGGCGGAGAGCTTTCCGCAATCGGCCAAGGTGTTCGAGGAGATGGCGGAGGAGGAGGACGGCCATCGCGATTCGCTGATCGAGCTTTACCGCAAGCGCTTCGGCGAGCGCATACCGCTGATCCGGCGCGAACATGTGAAGGGCTATTACGAGCGCAAGCCGGACTGGCTGGTGAGGCCGCTCGGCATCGATCATGTGCGCAGCCAGGCCGAGGCCATGGAGCGCCAAGCCTACCTGTTCTATATCGAGGCGGCCAAACGCACAGGCGATGCGTCGACGCGAAAGCTGCTCGACGACCTGGCGATCGCAGAACAGGGCCACGAGACACTGGCGCAGCGGCTGGAGCAAAAGCATGTGCCGGGCGCGGTCAAGGACGAAGAGGCGGCGGCCGAGCAGCGCCAGTTCATCCTGACCTATGTGCAACCGGGGCTGGCCGGGCTGATGGATGGCTCGGTGTCGACGCTGGCGCCGATCTTTGCCGCCGCCTTTGCCACGCATGATACGTTCCAGACCTTTCTGGTCGGGCTTGCCGCCTCGATCGGCGCTGGCATCTCGATGGGTTTCACCGAGGTGGCTTCCGACGACGGCAAATTATCTGGCCGCGGCTCGCCGGCAAAACGCGGGCTGACCGTCGGCGTCATGACGACGCTGGGCGGGCTCGGCCATGCGCTGCCCTATCTCATCCCGCTTTTTTGGACGGCGACCATTGTCGCCGCCGTGGTGGTTTTCTTCGAGCTGTGGGCGATCGCCTTCGTGCAGAACCGCTACATGCAGACCCCATTCTGGCGCGCCGCCTTCCAGGTGGTGCTGGGTGGCGCGCTGGTGTTTGCGGCAGGGGTGCTGATCGGGAATGCTTAACCATTCACCGCCTGGCTGTCCTGAGGCGCCTCGGCGCGTTCGGTCAGGCCGTAATCGCGCACGACATGAGCGATACGCAAACGATAGTCCGCAAAGATACCGCCGCGCCCGGCCTTCTGCGCCTGCCGATGTTCCTGCGTGTTGCGCCAGGCCTTCACCGCATCCTCGTCGCGCCAGAAGGACAGCGACAGGATGCGGTTCGGATCGGCAAGGCTCTGGAAGCGCTCGATCGACAGGAAACCGTCGATGCCGTCGAGCAGTGGGCGCAGATCGGCGGCGATGCCGAGATAGGCATCGCGCATGCCCGCCGCCGGCTCGACCTCGAAGATGACGGTGATCATGGTTTTACCAAAGGAGCATGTGGCCCGGAGGCGAGCTTGAGGAAGGTGCGGTCCTCCTTCAGGATGAATTTTTCCCGCCGGGCGAACTCGTAATTCGCCTTACCGGCGGGATCGGCGGCGAGCCGGGCGCGGTAGGCTTCGTAGGCCGCAAGACTGTCGATGTTGTAGGCGGCATAAGCCGTGGTGGCCGAGCCTTCGTGCGGCGCGAAATAGCCGATCAGATCGGCGCCGCAGCGCGGGATCGCCTGCCCCCAATTGCGTGCATATTCCTCGAACGCCGCCTTGCCGAACGGATCGATCTCGTAGCGGATGAAGCAGGTGATGGTCATTTTCGCCTCCTTGGCGGTGGATGTTTTCTTGCGGTCACAGTTCGAGCCGGATCGAAACGTTCCGAAGATCGATATGCTAGGCAAATCCTTCGCTGATCATGCCTGCCAGAACGATTTCGCGCATTCGCGGCGGACGTCTTCAGGTGTCAGGCCAAGGTCCCGCAGCAGATGATCGTCGATCTCGGCGAGGTCGAGACGCTGCAGATGACGGTCGTACCACCGCTTCAGGAGCCGCAGCCGCAAGCGGCGCAAGACAATGAACGGGAACGGCCGGCGAGCAGGCGCGGCGCCGAGAATGGTCCTTGCAGGCATCGTTGTCTCCTTGATTTGCATCGAGACTAATGCTTTTCTGACGAGGATGCTTCGATGAGGAACGAACCATGCGCGAAGGACCTGACATAGCCCGCATTGCCAGCCTGGTGGGCGATCCAGCGCGGGCAAACATGCTGTCCGCACTGATGGGCGGCACGGCACTGACGGCGAGTGAACTGGCACTCGAGGCCGGGGTGTCGCTTCCGACAGCGAGCTCCCATCTGTCGAAGCTGATGGAAGGCGGGCTGCTGACGCTGGCAAGCCAGGGACGGCATCGCTACTACGGCCTCGCCGGCCCGCAGGTAGCAGGCATGATCGAGGCGATCACAGGTGTTGCCGCTGCGGCCGGGCCGCAACGAGTGCGGCCTGGCCCACGCGACGCGGCCATGCGCGTGGCGCGGGTCTGCTACGACCACCTCGCCGGCGAGCAGGCGGTGGCGATGCTGGACCGTCTCGTCGCTCGACAAGTGCTCCTGCGAGATGATGAGGAGATTCAGCTTGGGCCGTCGGCCGCCTCGCATTTCGCCGCGATCGGCATCGATGTCGAGGGCAAGGCGCGGCGACCGGTGTGCCGGGCCTGCCTCGACTGGAGCGTGCGGCGTTCGCACCTCGCCGGCACGCTGGGCGCCGCCATTCTCGACAAGATCCTCGCCGAGAAATGGGCGCGGCGCGAGAAGGACAGCCGTGCGGTGATTTTCTCGCCGACAGGCAAGCAGGCGTTCGAGAAGACGTTTCTCGCCTGACGGCTCGCTTCGACGCACTAGAACGGCTCGTCGTTTCACGGAAACACCGAACCGCTCTATCTTTTTTGTTTTGACGCAATCCCAGACGGAAAACCGTTCCACACTTTTCCTGGAATTGCTCTAGCCGCGCTTGAGCGGCTTGGCCTGCTTGAAAAAATCCTCCCAGGGATCGGCTTGCCCAAGCCGCTTCAGCGTCGTCTTGTCGCCGATCGGAAAGGCGTTCGGCGGCAATCCGGCCTCGATTTCCGCCCAGGTCACCGGCATTGATACCGTGGCGCCTTTTTTGGCGCGCGACGAATAGGGCGCGACCGTGGTCGCGCCACGGCCATTGCGCAGATAATCGACGAATATCCTGCCGGTGCGCGCCTTCTTAGACAGCGTCGCCGTGTAGCGGTCGGGTGCGGCTTGCTCGAGCGCTCGGGCGAACTCATGGGCGAAGCCTTTGACCTCGTCCCAGTCCGCCGACGGCTTCAGCGGGACGAGGACATGATAGCCCTTGCCGCCCGAGGTCTTGACGAAATTAGGCAGGGACAGTTCGTCGAGCCGGCTGCGGATATCGAGCGCCGCGGCACGCACCGCCTTCACGTCGACACCCTCGTCGGGATCGAGATCGAAGATGATCTGGTCTGGTTTTTCCAGCTCGTCCGTGGTCGAGCCCCAGATGTGGATCTCGACGACGCCGAGTTGAACGAGGGCCACGACACCGTCGAAATCGCGGATGAACAATATCTCCTCGCCGTCGGTGGGGTCCTTCATCACGGCGATCTTGTCGTGCATGCCGGCCGAGGCATGCTTCTGGAAGAACCGTTGGCCGCCAACACCGTCCGGCGCCCGCACGAGGCTGAGCGGCCGGTTGATGACGAATTGCTTCATGCGCGGCCAGACCAGCGCGTAGTGATCGACCAGATCCTGCTTCGATACGTTCTCCTGCGGCCACAGAAGCTTGTCGGGGCGGGACAGCGTAACCGAGGTTTTCGCCGCGCCGGCGGGTTCGGCGGGCTTTGGCCTCGGCTCGGCCGTGGCTGAGCGTGCTTTCGGTTTCTCCTGCACGACTTCCTCCGCCGGCTTGTCCTCGCGCAATCCCTGGAACGACGCGTGGCGTATTATACGGTCCGACGTCCAACTGCGAAACTCCACTTCGCCGACAAGTTCGGGCTTGACCCAGACCAGCCCCTTGCCCCTTGGCACCGCCCTGTCGAAGGGCGAGGTTGTCGTCTTCAGCGCATCAAGCCTCCTCTTCAGCTCGTTGGTGCTTTTGGCCGTGAAGCCGGTGCCGACGCGGCCGGCATAGCGCAGCTTGCCGCCCTCGTGATAGCCGACCAGCAGCGAGCGCAGGCCCCGCCCGGTCTTGTCCGACGGCATGTAGCCGCCGATGACGAATTCCTGGCGCGCCGTACATTTCGACTTCACCCAGGACGGGACACGGCCGCTGCGATAGGGCGCATCGGCGCGCTTGGAGACGACGCCTTCGAGCCCCAGCCGGCAAGCATGCTCCAGCATGATCTTGCCGGGCTCGGCAAAGTGGTCGCTGAAGCGCACGGCCTGATCCTCGGCCTGTCCGGCGAGCAAAGTGCGCAGCCTTTCCTTGCGCTCGACCAGCGGCTCTGAACGGATATCCTCACCGTTGAGACGCAACAGGTCGAAAACGTAGTAGATGAAACGATCCGTACGGCCCGCCGACAGATCTTGCTGCAGCAGCGAGAATGACGACACGCCATTATGCGCCAGCACGACGATTTCGCCGTCGATGATAGCATCGGTGCATTTCAGGCCGCCAAGTGCCGCGACAATTGCGCCACCGAATTTGTCGGTCCAGTCGAGGCCGGCGCGTGTCAAAAGCCGCACCTCGGTGCCGGCAAGCTGCGCCTGCATGCGATAGCCGTCGAACTTCACCTCATGTAGCCAGTCCTTGCCAGGCGGGGCGTCCCGCTCCAGCGTTGCGAGCGCCGGTTCGATGAATTCCAGCCGCCTTGCCGCGACGGCCTTCGCTTTGCTGGCGGCCGGCCTGTCGGACTGCCAGACGCTTGGCTTCTTGCCGTCGGCGGTCTTGCCTTCGCCGACCTCTTCGATGGTCAGGCCGGATTTCACCGATTGCGGCGCCTCCTGCAAAATGTCCTCGCCCGGACGCGCGGCGGCATCGTCGGATTTGATCAGCAACCAGTTGTCACGCTTTTCGCCCGGACGCGGCTTCAGCCGCACCAGATGCCAGGCGCCATGCAATTTGTGGCCATACAGTTCGAAACTGATATGGCCTTTCTTCATCGCCCTTGCCGGTTCGCCATCGGGGACCCAAGTTCCCTCGTCCCAGACAATGACCGAGCCGCCGCCATATTGGTCCTTCGGGATAGTGCCTTCAAACGGTGCATAGTCGATCGGGTGGTCCTCGACGTGCACGGCGAGCCGCTTTTCGTGCGGGTCGAGGCTCGGGCCTCGCGTCACGGCCCAGCTCCACAGCACGCCACCATGCTCGAGACGAAGGTCGTAGTGGAGCCTGGTGGCGGCATGCTTGTGGATGACGAAGATGCCACCCGCCACGGCTTTCTTGCCGCGCGAAACCTTGCCGGCTGGTTCGGCCGTCTTCTTGAAATTGCGCTTGGCGTGATACTGCTCGAGGCTGGCCATGGGCGGATCCTAAGCAGATTTGCGCCGGGCGGCTTTGGACTTGGCGCCTTTTCCCGGGCGTCCGGTCTTTGCCGGCGCACCGGCTTCCGACGAAAGGCTCTTCTTCAGCGCATCGAAGAGGTTGACGACGTTGGAGGGCCGTGGTTCCGCCTTGGCCTTCGGTGCCTTCTTGCCGGCCTTCTTGGCGCGGACCAGCTCGATCAGGGCATTTTCGTATTTGTCCTCGAATTCGGAAGGATCGAACGCCGCCTGTTTC
The DNA here is from genome assembly GCF_040321995.1 of Mesorhizobium sp. M0207. Taxonomy (NCBI): domain Bacteria; kingdom Pseudomonadati; phylum Pseudomonadota; class Alphaproteobacteria; order Hyphomicrobiales; family Phyllobacteriaceae; genus Mesorhizobium; species Mesorhizobium sp. M0207. The sequence continues at coordinate 45,689 of NZ_JAMYSQ010000020.1, read as the reverse complement.
TCATCGACGATGTGTTCGGCCAGCCTGATCATCTCGGCGTCGGTCTTCACCGTCTTGATGTCGCCGAACACTATCTCGGGCCTGCGAACCGTATCGCCATAGCGCAAGGTCGTCAGCAGCAGACCCTTGCCCAACGGCTCGATGACCACCGGACGTTCGCGGCGATAGAGCACAATGCGGGCTAGCCCCGCCGTCTTCTTGGCGGCCATGGCGTCGCGGATGACGGCGAAGGCCTCTTCCGAGACCTCGTCCGCAGGCGTCACATAATAGGGCGCGTCGAGATAGATCTGTTGGATCGAGGATTTTTCGATGAAACCATCGAGGTTCATCGTGTGCGAGGATTCGATCTGCACGGCTTCGATCTCCTCCTCCTCGATTTGGACGAAGTCGCCGTCGCCGATTTCGTAGCCCTTGATCTCGTCGCCTTCATCGAGCGGCTTGCCGCTTGCCGAATCGACATAGACGCGCTTGACGGTATTGCCGGTCTTGCGGTTGAGCACGCGGAATGAGACTTTCTCCGCGTGGGTGACGACATTGGTCAGTTCGACGGCGCAAGTGACCAGCGAAAGCTTGAGATACCCTCTCCAGGCCGGGCGCGGCGCCATGACAAACTCCCTGCACGACAATGTTCAACCGAGAACGGGCAAAGTCCGTTCCGGTTCCGGCGGCGCAAAAGGCAAGTCCGGGCTTTCAACCCAGCCTTGCCTTGTTCTCGCTCACTGCGCTACTCGGCGGCTTGCAGGTTGACCTTGCTTTCCGCTATCTCGGTAAGCTTGCGGTCGGTTGCCTGCTCCTCCTTGAGGTTGTTGGCCAACACATTGGCGCAGTCGCTGCGGCCCAGTTGCTTGGCCCAAGCAATCAGGGTGCCGTAACGGGTCATCTCATAATGCTCGACCGCCTGGGCGGAGGCGATCAGCGCAGCGTCGAGGACCTCCTTGTCGGCGATGTCGCCGCTGACGTCGTCGGCTTCTTCGAGAATGCCGTCGATGGCTGGGCAGTCGACCTGCTTGGCCTTCACGCCGTGCAGTTCGAACACCTGCTCGACACGCTGGATATGACCCTTGGTCTGAGCGAGATGTTTCTCAAAGCCGGCTTTCAGCTGCGGATCACTCGCCTTGTCGATCATCTTCGGCAGCGATTTCTCGATCTGTTTTTCAGCGTAATAGATGTCGCGCAGCGTGTGCACGAAGAGGTCGTCGAGGGTTTTGATATCCTTCGAAAAGAAACCCATGGCCTTTGCCTTTCCATTGCTCTTGCGGTTTCGGATTTTTTGGCTGCGGCCCACCCGAGCACCACAGCCTGCGGAGCCGGTTCGTCCCGGCACTGGGAAATCAACGTGCGGCTGACGGGCCGGTTCCTGGTTTTCCGGCCGCGTGCACGGAAATTTCGCGGTCCGGCAAAACCTGAAACAAAACCGCGCCTCTGCGACATTCAGGCGAAACATATGTGATGCAAAAGTCACACTGGACGAAATGCCGACGGACTGCATGGAAACACCGCGAATCAGCCGCATTCCAGCCATGAACAAAGGCATTTTCGACCAGAGATTAACATCGCGTTCACCGACTATTCACGCCTGGACGCTATGATCCCCGCAATTCGGAAGGGACATCCGAAGCGGGACAGGGACCGAGTAAAATGAGCTTCTGGAATCAAATCGCCGGCTATGCCGCCGCCATCCGCGAATTCGTCGCTCCGACCTATCGGCCTGAGCGCTATTATATGCGCGGCCCAGGCCCCGCCTGCGCGCGCCGTGGCAACACGCTTGGGATCAGCGTGCACTGATGATGACCACGGAAAGCCGTCACGACAGCCGGATCTGCCGGCCCGACGCCGACAACCGGTCAACGACCTATCGCGCCGAGCGCCCTGCGCTGACCGACGGACGGCGTGCGACAACGCCAAGGCCCTGACATTCCGGGCTTTGATCCAGCCGCCGGCAGGCCTAGTTTCATCTGACACCAGCTGTCAGGCGCCACGTGACCGTCAAGCCGAACCATTCTCCTGAGCCGCCGGAATTCGATGCAAGTCGCCCGTTGATCGTGTTCGACGGCGTCTGCGTGTTGTGCTCGGGCTTTGTGCGCATGGTGGTGAAGCTCGACCGCAAAGGCCGCTTCCATTTCGTAACGGCGCAGTCACCGTTCGGCGAGGTGCTGTTCAAGAAATACGGGCTGCGGACGGATCGCTACGAGACCAATCTCGTCATCGTCGATGGCGCGGCTTTCACCCGCCTGGACAGTTTCGTTGCCGTCATGGCCGAACTCGGCTGGCCGTGTCGGTCGGCGCGGATCCTGCTGCTGTTGCCGCGCCCGCTTCGCGACTGGCTCTACGGCCGCATCGCAAAGAACCGCTACGCCCTGTTCGGCAAGAAAGACAATTGCGAAATCCCTTCCGCCGAGGTGAGGGCAAGATTGATCGGCTAGATTCGTTGCCGTGGCCGGGAGCGGGCGGGGCATTTTGGGGGAACTGTTGGGGGAACTGCGGATGAAGGTTCTTGTCGTCGGCGGCTATGGCACCTTTGGCGGTCGCACTGTCGAGCTTTTGGAGGGCGAGCCGCATCTGATCCTCTTTGTCGCCGGGCGCTCGCTCGCCAAGGCTGACGCGTATTGCAAGAAGCGCGCCCCGACAGCAGCCCAGCTGGTGCCGGCACTGTTCGACCGTGACGGCGATCTCGCCGCGCAACTCGCTGCATTAGAGCCTGATATTGTAGTCGACGCGAGCGGTCCGTTCCAGGCCTATGGCGAGGGACGCTATCGCCTGATCGAGGGCTGCATCGCCCGGCGCATCAACTATCTCGATCTAGCCGACGGCTCGGATTTCGTCGCCGGTGTCTCTGCGTTCGACGAGGCGGCGCGAAACGCCGGCGTCTTCGTGCTGTCCGGCGTGTCGAGCTTTCCGGTGCTGACGGCGGCAGTGGTGCGTCGCCTGTCTTCGGACCTGACGCGGGTCGACGGCATTCGCGGCGGCATCGCGCCGTCGCCCTTTGCCGGAGTCGGCGAGAACGTCATTCGGGCTATCGCCGGTTACGCCGGTCAGCCGGTGCGGCTTGTTCGTAATGGCCGTCCCGAACAAGGCCATCCGTTCACAGAGCAATTGCGCTACTCCGTCGCGCCGCCGGGCCGGCTGCCGCTTCGAAACACGCTGTTCTCGCTGGTCGACGTTCCGGACCTGCGCGCTCTGGCCAAGCTTTGGCCGGAGGCGAAGACCATCTGGATGGGCGCCGGGCCGGTTCCCGAGACGCTGCACCGCGCCCTGATCGGCCTCGCCTGGCTTGTACGCGCCGGATTGATCGGTTCGCTTTCGCCACTGGCGCCGCTGATGCATCAGGCAACGAACCGGCTGTGCCGGGGCGAGCATCGCGGCGGCATGTTCGTCGAGGTGGAGGGATCGGACCGGGCGGGCGCCATCGTCAAGCGCTCGTGGCATCTCTTGGCGGAGGGCAATGACGGGCCGCTGATCCCGTCGATGGCGGTCGAAGCGTTGGTCCGCAAAGCATTGGCCGGAGATCAGCCCGCGCCGGGCGCACGGGCTGCCGTGCGCGATCTGGAACTCCGGGATTACGAAGCCCTGTTCGCTGGCAAAACGATCTGCACCGGGTTCAGGGACGAGCCCAGCGACGAGAGCGAGCCGCTTTATGCCGAGCTGCTCGGCAATGCCTGGCAAGACCTGCCCGACGCAATTCGTTCAATGCATGACCGTACGATCACGGCGGCAGGCCGCGCGTGCGTCGACCGCGGGCGCAATGTTCTTGGCCGGCTAATGGCCTGGATGGTCGGCTTCCCCGGGGCAAGCGAGGCCATCCCGGTTCATGTCCGCTTCGACACCGACAAGGACGGCGAGACCTGGACGCGGACATTCGGCAAGCACAGTTTTTCGAGCGTACAGTCCGCGGGCCGGGGTCGATCGCAGCGCCTGCTGTGCGAACGCTTCGGCCCGCTGACCTTCGCGATGGCGCTGGTTGCAGAAGACGGCCGGCTGGCGCTGGTCTTGCGCCGCTGGAGTTTTTTTGGCCTGCCGCTTCCGATGTGGCTCGGTCCACGCTCGACTTCCTACGAAACGGTGAAGGATGGCCGCTTCCGCTTCCATGTCGAGATCTCGCATCCGCTTGCCGGCATGATCGTCCGCTACCGCGGCTGGCTGGAGCCCTCCGGCCCGCACGGCTCCAGCGAGATCGTGCCGCCTGCCAGTTTGGCCAGTTCGCGACAGTCCTGCGCCGTGCACAGCGTCCAGCCCTGACCCGTGGCACCCGAGGCGGCGAGCGCGAGGCGCCGCTGTGGCCCGACCTTGGGCGCATAGACCCACCAGCCGTTTCTCAGCACCGAGCCTTGCGGCGGCTCCATCCCGGCGCCCGATCCCTTGATGCGGGCCTCGACCAATTGCAGGCCGGACGGCAGCACCTTCCAGTCTTCCTGCCACTGGGTCTTCTCCACCGAATGCACCCAGGAGAGCGTGAAGGCAGCGACCGCGAGCGTCACCGTCTTGCCGGCCGCGACGATGCAGAGGCTCATGCTGAATTAGCCAGCGAAGCCTGCCGCGCGCGCCAGCAGTGCCAGCCGATCCAGGCAAGGGATAGCGCCCAGCCCGCCTCGTCGGTGAGCGGCAGCGCCGCAACCAGCAGCACGCCGGCGGCGAAGGCGACGAGGCGTTCCCACCAGGCCATGCGCCGGGCGAGAAATCCGACGGCCGCGGCGCCCCACAGGACGATACCCATGCAGGCTTTGATGACGATATAGGCGACCTCGACGGGATAGCCGAACTGGGCGGCGATCGGGCCGGGGTCCTGCAGCATCAGCGCCGGGGTATAGACCGCCATGAACGGCACAACGAAGCCGGCAATGGCAAGCTTGGTGGCCTGGACGCCGATCTTGAGGCCGCTTTCCTTGGCCATGGGCGCGGCGGCGAAGGCGGCCAGCGCCACAGGCGGGGTGAGATCGGCCATGATGCCGAAATAGAAGACGAACATATGGCTGACCACCAACGGCACGCCGAGCGACAGCAGCGCTGGCCCGGCCAGCGACGAAGTGATGATGTAGTTGGGAATGGTCGGTATGCCCATGCCGAGCACCAGGCAGGTGAGCATGGTCAAAAGCAGCGACAGGAACAGATTGTTCTCGCCGATCGAGATGATCCAGCCGATGAAGGTCGAGGCGATGCCGGTAAGCGTCAACGTGCCGATGACGATGCCGACAATGGCGCAGGCAATGCCGACCGGCAGCGCGTTCTTTGCTCCTTCGGCAAGCGAATCCACGCATATGCGCAGCGTCTCGCGCCCGCCCTTGAAGGTGAGGCAGGCGGCGACCAGCACGGCGATGACCAGGCTGAGGATGTTGACGCCGAATTTCATGAAGGAAGCCGCGGCAAGCCCGAGCGCCAGCCAGAAGACGATGCGGAAGGCGAGCGGCCCGATCGATGCTGCCAGCGGCGTGCCGAGGATAAGCACAATGGTCAACGCCAGGCCCATGGTGCCGGCGAACACCGGTGTGTAGCCGGCAAACAGCAGGTAGATCAGTGCTGCGAGAGGCAGTACCAGCGGCCAATGTTGTCTCACCGCATCCCACGGGTTGGGCAGGTCGGCCTTGGCCATGCCGTGCAGGCCGGCCTTGCCGGCTTCCAGGTGCACCTGCCAGAAACAGGCGCCGAAATAGAGCAGCGCCGGAATGATCGCCGCCTTGACCACAGCGGCATAGGGGATGTTCAGGGTCTCGGCCATGATAAAGGCAACCGCTCCCATCACCGGCGGCATGATCTGACCGCCCATCGACGAGGTCGCCTCGACGGCGCCGGCGAAAGCCGAGCGGAAACCGAAGCGCTTCATCAGCGGGATGGTGAACTGGCCGCTGGCCACCACATTGGCGACGCCGGAGCCGGAAATGGTGCCCATCAGCGCCGAGGACAGCACGCAGACTTGCGCCGGGCCGCCCCGCCATGAGCCGACCAGGCCAAGCGCAAAATCGTTGAACAGCGCGATCATGCCGGCGCGCTCAAGAAAGGCGGCGAAAACGACGAAGATGAAGATGTAGGCGGCCGAGACATAGATCGGCGTGCCGTAGATGCCTTCGGTACCGTAGGCGAAGGTGTCGACGAGCTGGGCGAAATCATAGCCGCGATGGATGAACGGCGGTGGCAGATGATTGCCGGCGAATGCGTAGGCGAGAAAGATGAAGGCAATGACGGCAAGCGGCAGCCCCATCAACCGCCGCGCCGCCTCGAAGACCAGCACGACCAGCACCGCGCCGACGATCAGGTCAGGCGTGGTGAGAAAGCCGGAGCGGCGGATGAGGTCGGCATAGAACACCCAATTGTACAGACCGGTGGCGAAACCAAGCAGGCCGAGCGTCCAGAACACTGCTTTCGCCGGGACGCTTTTGGCGCGCAGATTGGCGATTAGGGCAAAGCCGAGCAGCAGCAGGAAGCCGACATGCATGGCGCGTATGACCTGGCTCGGTAGGCTGCCGTAGGCGGCGATGTAGATTTGGAAGATGGAGAAGGCGATGGCGATAAAAAAAGCCGCCTTGCCAGCGATGCCTTCGCCGAAGCCAGGCGGCAATCCTTCGACAGGAGCTTCCGCTGTGGGGGAAAGAACGGTCGGGGTTGCGGTCATTAGCGGGGTTCCTGGCGGGGCGCTCCCCTCCCCGAGGGAGGTGCGAGCGAAGCTAGGCGGGTGGGGTCGGTGCGGCAGTGTACGGCCTCAACCGAACCTACCGGTCCATTCGCCTTCGGCAGCTGTTCACCTTTTCCTCAAGGGGGAGGGATGGCTCCTTACTTCACCAATCCCTTTTCCTTGTAATACCTCTCGGCGCCTGGATGCAGCGGCACTGGCATGCCGTCGAGCGCCTTAGCCGGGTCGATCGCCTTGGCGGCGGCGTGGGCAGCGGTGAGCTGGTCGAGATGCTCGAACAGCAGTTTCGTCATCTGGTAGGCGGTCTCGTCGGAGACATCGGCGCTGGTGATCAGGAAATTGCCGACGGCGGCGGTCGCAACATCCTCGGTCTGGCCCTCGTAGGTGCCCTTGGGGATGACCACGGAAAGATAGGGCGAGCCGATCTTGGCGACGTCCTCCGCCGGCACGGCAACGATGTTTACCGGCAATGAGGTGGCGAGGTCACGGATCGACGCGACCCCAAGGCCAGCCGACTGAAGCGTGGCGTCGAGCTGGCGGTTCTTGATCAGCTCCACCGATTCGGCGAAGGGCAGATATTCGACCCGCCCGAGGTCTTCGTATTTCAGCCCGGCAGCGGCAAATATCGTGCGGGCGTTGAGCTCGGTGCCTGAGGCCGGCGCGCCGACCGAAAGGCTCTTGCCCTTGAGATCGGCGAGCGTCTTGATGCCGGATTCCTTGCTGGCGACGATCTGGATGTAGTTGGGATAGATGGCGGCAATGCCGCGCAGCTTGTCGAGCTTGCCTGGGAAGCCTGCTTCAGTATTGCCTTCGGCGGCCAGCTTGACGGAATCGCCGAGCGCAAAGGCGATCTCGCCCTTGCCCTGCTGAAGCAGATTGAGGTTTTCGACCGACGCTTTCGTCGCCTGCACCTGAGTACGCGCGCCTTCGATGCCCTTGCCGTAGATTTCCGACAGCGCGACGCCGAGCGGATAGTAGACGCCGGACGTGCCGCCGGTCAGCACGTTGATGAATTCCTGTGCCTTGACCGATACCGCGCCAAGGCCAAGCGACAGCGCCAGCACGCCGGCTGCAACAAATTTCGTTCTGAAATTGAGCATGCGATTTCCTCCCTGAAAATTCGCCGCCGTGCCCTCCTCGGCGGCACGAAGCGAGTTTAGACAGCGGGCGGGAAATGCCAACCCGCAATAGCAGCGATTAGACGAACGGCTAAGCAGTGCCGCAACACGTTGGCGCTTGCGCGAGGTCGCATCGCGGCAGAAAGATTTTTCCAGCGCTTGTCGAAATCCGGCAGGGCCGCGCGACATAAGTCCGGCTCGCAACGATGCGGCCTTCGAGAAACGGGAGAAGACCATGCGATACATGCTTTTGATCTATGGAAACGAAGCGGGGATGGCAGCCGCGCCACCAGATGCGGTGACACAGATGTCGAGCGCGTACGTCGCCTACACCGAAGCGCTGAAGAAATCCGGCGCCTGGCTCGCCGGCGACCGGCTGAAGCCGACGCAATCCGCTACCTCGGTGCGGATGGCCAATGGCAAGACCAACGTGCTCGACGGCCCCTATGCCGACACCAAGGAGCAGCTTGCCGGCTTCTATATGATCGAAGCGGAGGACGTCGACGCCGCCATCGCCTGGGCGGCGCGCTGCCCGGGCGCCAGCACCGGCACGGTAGAGGTGCGGCCGATCTGGGAACTCACCATGTGATGCCGGAATTGCCCGATACTGCGCGGGCGGCGGCGGAAGCGGCCGCCCGGCAAAGCTACGGCAAGCTGGTCGCTTATCTCGCCGCACGCACGCGCGACGTGGCCGCTGCCGAGGACGCATTGGCCGATGCCTTTGCAGCGGCGCTCGAGCGTTGGCCACAGGCGGGCGTGCCCGACAAGCCGGAAGCCTGGCTGCTGGCGGTGGCACGCAAGCGCCGCGTCGACGCGATCAGACGGCGGCTGACACGCGAGGCGGGCCGCGAGCACCTCAGACTGATCGCCGAGGAGATGGAGGCGCGCATGGCCGAGGAAGACCTGCCGGACGAGCGGCTCAGGCTCATGTTTGCCTGCGCCCATCCCGCGATTGAGGCCGGCGTGCGAGCACCGCTGATCCTGCAGACGGTCCTGGGCTTCGACGCAGCGACCATCGCCTCGGCTTTTCTTGTCTCGCCAGCCACGATGAGCCAGCGCCTGGTGCGCGCCAAGACGCGAATTCGCGAGACAGGCATTCCGTTCCGCGTGCCGGAGCGGGCCGAGCTCGGCGAGCGGCTGGGCACCGTTCTGGAAGCGATCTACGCGGCGTTTGCCGAAGGTTGGTCCGACCCGGCCGGCACCGAAATGCGGCGCCGCAATCTCGCGACCGAAGGCATCTGGCTCGGCCGTTTGATCGCCTCGCTGATGCCGGATGAGCCGGAAGCACTCGGCCTGCTGGCGCTGATGCTGTTCGCCGAGGCGCGGCGTGCAGCCCGGCGCAATGCGGCGGGTGACTATGTGCCGCTGGCCGAGCAGGATCTTGCATTGTGGGACGATACCCTGATCGATGAAGCGGAGGCGCTGCTCGGGCGCGCGGCCGCCGAGGGTGTTGTCGGCCGCTACCAGCTCGAGGCCGCCGTGCAATCCGCCCATACGACACGGCGGCTGACCGGTTGTACCGACTGGGTCGCGATCAAGGAGCTCTACGACGCGCTGTCGGTGATTGCCGGCTCGCCGGTGGTGTCGATCAACCGTGCGGTGGCCATTGCCGAGGCCGAAGGTGCTTCAGCAGGATTGGGCGCGCTTGATCAACTCAGCGGCGACAAGCGGCTGTATGACTATCAACCTTACTGGGCCGCCCGCGCGGGCCTGCTGGCCAGACTCGGCAAAGTTCCACAAGCGAGCGAGGCCTATGACCGGGCTATCGGCCTCGAACGCGATCCGGCCGTGCGCCGGTTCCTGCAGGAACGACGGGCAGGGCTCGGCCGCGCGGAAAGACACTGAGACAAGGCGGAGTGCTTAGGCCGGCCACATGTCGTGGGAAGCATTCAGCCTCTTTATCACCCGATGTTCCCGCAAATTGGCCCACAGGCGTTCGATGTTCGGCCAAGCGGTTGGAACCTTCGCGACCTCCGGATGCCAGGCCACCAACATGACGAGATAGATGTCGGCCAGCGAGAGCCGGTCGCCGGCCAGCCAGTCATGGCCTGCGAGGGCGGCATCGAGAATGGCGAGGCTGCGATCCATTTCCGAGACCGCCGCCTGTTTGACAGCGTCCACGCCCCGGGGATCGGTCGTGTAGCGATGAGCGTAGAAGAACCGCAGGTCAGCCGAATAGATGACGGAGGACATGAAAAACATCCAGCGCAGGAAGTCGGCGCGGTCAGCCGAACTTGCTGCGGGCGCCAGTCCTGCTTCGGGGTGGCGCTCGGCCAGCAGGATGCAGATCGCCGCCGATTCGGTCATCGAGCGTCCGTCCGGCAAGATCAGGACCGGCACCTGGTTCAAGGGGCTGATATCTAAAAAGGCCTGGTCGGGTCGGCCCTTCGGAACGTCGATCTGGTCGAAAGGCACGCCCGCCAAAGCGAGCGCCGCCTCGACGACAAAGCCGCCGGTATTGGCACGCGTATAGAGCTTGTACATAAAGTCCTCCACCTGCCGGGCAGCGACGATTGATACGGAAGTGACCCGCCGCTCAAGCGAACGACGCCCGCCACAGGTGGTTTTTCAGCGGTCCACGCCGACGCGTGATACTGAGTATTTGATGTCGGAGGGGCATCGCGAAGGATCGCTACTGACCGGTAAAAAACGCTCGTGTCTAAGCGCCCAATCCCTCGAACAGGATCGTCGAGAGATAGCGCTCGGCGAAGGAGGGGATGACGACGACGAGGTTCTTGCCCTTGTTCTCGGGCCGCGAGCCGACGACGATCGCCGCTTGCAGGGCGGCCCCCGACGAGATGCCGACCGGCACACCTTCGAGCCGAGCGACGAGCCGTGCATTGGCAACCGAATCCTCGTTCGAGACCTTGACGATCTCGTCATAGATCGTCGTGTCGAGGATTTTTGGCGCGAAGCCGGCGCCAATGCCCTGGATCTTGTGCGGGCCTGGCTGGCCGCCCGACAGCACCGGCGAGGCTTCCGGTTCGACGGCGACGACATGCACCGAGGGCTTACGCTTCTTCAGCACCTGGCCGACGCCGGTGATGGTGCCGCCGGTCCCGATGCCGGCAACGAAGATATCGACTTCGCCATGGGTGTCGTTCCAGATTTCCTCGGCGGTGGTGCGGCGATGGATTTCCGGATTGGCCGGGTTTTCGAATTGCTGCGGAATGACAGCGTCGGGCAGCGTTGCCGCCAGCTCGTCGGCCTTGGCGATGGCGCCCTTCATGCCTTTCGGCCCTTCGGTCAGCACCAGTTCGGCACCGAGCAGAGCCAGCATCTTGCGGCGTTCGACGGACATGGTTTCCGGCATGGTCAGGATCAGCTTGTAGCCCTTGGCAGCGGCGGCAAAGGCGAGTGCGATGCCGGTATTGCCCGAGGTCGGCTCGATGAGGGTGGTCTTGCCGGGCGTAATCCTGCCCGAAGCCTCCAATGCCTCGATCATCGACACGCCGATGCGGTCCTTGACCGAGGCGATCGGGTTGAAGAATTCGAGCTTGGCCAGCAGATTGGCGACGACACCCTTCTCCCTGGCGAATTTATCAAGCCGCACCAGCGGCGTGTCGCCGATCGTCTCGGTGATCGAATTGTAGATGCGGCCGCGGCCGGGCACGTGTGTGGGGGTGGCGGGCTTGTTCATTGATTTCCTCCCAGAGGTCAAGCGGCAAGAGTCGCGCGGGCATAGGATAGAGCCATCCACCGCGCAAGATAGGCTGTCGATCGAAAAATATCCGAGTGAAGTTCGTGCTGAGTACCCCCGCCTTTGCAAGGGGTGGCAATCCTTGGGCGGATTGGCGAAAGAGATCTATTGGCGGGCGGCAATTGCCGCCGCCGCGCCGACCATAAAGCCGGCGGCGGTGCGGTTGAGTGCCCTCAGCGCCCGCGGCGACTTCAGGAACCAGCGCGCCTTGGCCGCCAGCGCCAGATAGGGCACCAGCACGACGAGCAGGACGACGATGGTGAGCGCGACGAGGATGCTGTAATCGGCCAGCGTGATCGTCTTCAGATCGACGATGGTCGGGGTGATGGCAAGATAGAAGATCATCGTCTTCGGATTGCCGAGCGTGACGGCAAGGCCGGCTACAAAGCTGGATGCCAAGCCGCCCTTGCCTTTCTTCGCCTCCACCGTTTCGGGCGTGATGCCGCTCGTCCAGAAACGCCAGCCAAGAAAGGCGAGGTAGGCGACGCCCAGCCATTTGATGGCCAGGAAGACCATGCCGAAAGTCTGTGCGACGAAAGCCAGGCCGAGCACCACGGCAGTGAGATAGGTCAGGTCACCGAGCATCAGCCCGAACGACATGGCCAGCGACGAGTGGAAGCCGGAACCCAGAGCACGCGCAACAAGCGCGGTGACGCCTGGGCCCGGGATGGCCGCGGCGATGCCGAGGGCAGCACTATAGGCGAGGAACCCAGTGAGTGTCATGATTGGCGCTTGTCGCACAATGTTGAAGTTGGGTGAATTCCCTCGGGCCGGATTCGATTGCGCCAGCGCAGCAGGCGACACCGCCGTTCAGGAACGGCCGTCTTCGTAGGTAACGCGCCAGATGGTGCCATTACCGTCTTCTGTGACGATCACCGAGCCGTCCTTGGCCATCGCGACACCGACCGGGCGGCCCCAGACGGCGTCGTTCGAGATGACGAAGCCGGTCATGAAGTCCTCATATTCGCCGGTCGGCTTGCCATCCCTGAATTTGAGCCTCACCACCTTGTAGCCGGTCCTGGCGCCACGGTTCCACGAACCATGCATGGTGACGAAGGCGTCACCCTGATAATCCGCCGGGAAGTTCTTGCCGTCGTAGAAGGCTATATTCATCGGCGCCGAATGCGCCTGCATCAATACATCGGGGACAGTGGCCTTGCCGGCGAGGTCTGGCCGTTCGCCCTGATGGCGCGGATCCTCGTTATTGCCGATGTAGTACCAAGGCCAACCATAGAATCCGCCGTCCTTGACCGCCGTTGCAAATTCGAACGGCACATTGTCGCCGAGTTCGTCGCGCTCATTGACGACGCACCACAATGCGCCGGTGGCGGGCTGCACGGTCATGCCCGTACAGTTGCGCAGGCCGGTGGCAACAGTTCGGGGATTTTTCCCATCCGGGTCAAAGGCGAGCACATCGGCACGGCCGTCCTCGGAGCCCCAGGCCGCCCCTAGCGGCTTTGATTTGGCCCAAGCTTCGAGGCCGCTATCCGGCTCCTTGCCTATATCCTCGGCGACGTTCGAGGCGGAGCCAACCGACAAATAAAGCGTTTTGCCGTCCTGCGAGAAGGCGATGTCGCGGGTCGTGTGACCACCCGACGGGATTTTGGCGACAATGGTTTCTGGTTTGCCGGATGTCTTCAGGTCGCCATCGCGATAGGGGAAGCGGACGATGCTGTCGCTGTTCGCGACATAAACCCATTGCGGTTTGTCTCCTGGCGGATAGAAGGCGATGCCGTAGGGATAATTGAGCCCCTTGGCGAAGATCGCTTTCTCGATGGGCCTGGCGCTGCCCTCGGCGAGACGATAGACGCGTATTTGGTCGGCATGGCTGTTGGCAACAAACAGGTCGCCATTCGGAGCGACGCGCACGACACGTGGATTGACGATGCCGGATGCGATCATTTCAGCCGAAAAGCCCGACGGCAATTCTGGCTTGGCGCTTTCGGGCCGTTCCGCCACGCCGGCGCCGTTCGAAGCGGATTGGGCGGGGTCGGCTGCCGGCATGTCTCGCGGCCCAATCAGGCGTCGGACGCCAGGCCTGTCGGCGTGCCAATCGCCAAACGCGGCTTCGCCTTTGAGCACATTCTGGTCCGCCTGCTGGGCGGCTGCCGGTGTCGCAACAAGGAGGGCAGCGGCCAAGGCCGCAAAGCCGCCAGATCGGATCATCAACGTCCTCCGGGATTCGCCTCGAACAGGGGCAAACGGCATCAGGTATTGATCGTTCCAAGCGGCCGTCCAGCACACGAGGATTTGAAGCCGAACCCGTTCAGTTGCCAGAGGCGTAAAAGTCGTCGTCGAGGCGCTTTTCCAGCGCGACCAGATCGGCCGGCAGCGGTAAACCCATCGCCCGCATCTCTTGCAGCTTCTCGCGCAACTGCTCTTGTACCTCGTGCTGATCCTCTGGCTGGTTGATCATTTCTTCGAGCAGCAGACTGATCTGGGCCTTGAACGATTCCAGCGCCATTCTTTTCTCCTCCTTGCGGCGGGCCCGCGGCGGCTCCTAGCTCAGCATGCGCGAAATCAGCTGCGCCGTATAGTCGACCATCGGTACTATGCGCGCATAATTCAGCCGCGTCGGCCCGATGACGCCGAGCGCACCGACGACACGCGCGTCCTTGTCGCGATAGGGTGCCACCACCAGCGAGGAGCCAGACAGCGAAAACAGCTTGTTTTCCGAACCGATGAATATGCGCACGCCTGGGCCTGCCTCGGCGAGGTCGAGAAGCTGGATCAGCCCATCCTGCGTCTCCAGATCCTCAAACAGATGCCGCAGCAATTCTATGTCGGCCTGGGCAGTGACGTTTTCCAGGAGATTGGCGCGACCGCGCACGATAAGCCGCCCAGGCACGCCGCTTTCAGCGCCTGCCCAGACCGCCAGGCCCTTCTCGACCAGATCCTGCGACAGCGTGTCGAGGGCCGCCCTGGTCTCTTCCTTGATGCGGGCGATCTCGACCCGCGCCTCGGCCAGGGTGCGACCGCGGATATGGGCGTTGAGGAAGTTAGAGGCTTCGTGCAATTGCGAGATGGTGATGCCGGCGGGCAGATCGATGACGCGATTTTCGACGTCGCCGTTCTGCGAGACCAGCACGGCCAGCGCCTTGGTCGGCTCGAGCTGGATGAATTCGATGTGCTTAAGCGCCGCCTCATTCTTGGCGGCGAGCACGAGGCCGGCGCCGCGCGACATGCCGGACAGCATCTGGCTGGCCTCGGTCAGCATATGCTCCAGAGTTGCGCCCGAGCCGGAGGCGCGCACCTGGGCCTCGATGGTGCGGCGCTCCTCGTCGGAGAGGTCACCAAGTTCCATGAAAGCATCGACGAAGAAGCGCAGGCCTGCCTGGGTCGGCAGCCGGCCAGCCGAAATGTGCGGCGCATAGATCAGGCCGAGATGCTCAAGGTCGCTCATCACGTTGCGGATGGTGGCCGGCGACAGCGACGACGGCAGGATGCGCGACAAGCTGCGCGAACCGACCGGCTCGCCATCCCTCAAATAGGAATCGACGATGCGCCGGAAGATGTCGCGCGAACGCATGTCGAGCGATTGAAGCGCGGGCGATTGCAGCGCGTGCGACGGGAGCACGTGCGACTGCAAACCGGGATCGACTGCCTTTGTCATTTCGAGCCAAAAACCTCCGCCCCGAAGATATAGACTTCCGCGGTGTCGGCGCAACCGGTCCATTTTCCTTTGCGCCTCACGCCCCGTGCGGCTACAAGCCGGCCAAGATTCCCCGGCCAAGACTCCGAAGAAAGAAGCCTGAATGCGCCCTTCCAAACGCCAATTCGACGAAATGCGCCCCATCTCCTTCGAGCGCGGCGTCTCCAAGCATGCGGAAGGCTCGTGCCTGGTGAAGTTCGGCGACACGCATGTGCTGTGTACGGCCAGCCTGGAGGAAAAGGTGCCGGGCTGGATGCGCAACTCCGGCAAGGGCTGGGTGACGGCGGAATACGGCATGCTGCCGCGTTCGACCGGCGAGCGCATGCGCCGCGAGGCTTCGTCCGGCAAACAAGGCGGCCGCACGCTGGAAATCCAGCGGCTGATCGGCCGCTCCCTGCGCGCCGTGGTCAATCTGCAGGCGCTCGGCGAGCAGCAGATCACCGTCGACTGCGACGTGATCCAGGCCGACGGCGGCACGCGCACCGCTTCGATCACCGGCGGCTGGGTGGCGCTCTACGACTGCCTGCGCTGGATGGAAGCCCGCCAGATGGCGAGCCTGAGCAAGGTGCTGAAGGATCACGTTGCGGCAATCTCCTGCGGAATCCATGATGGCCAGCCGGTCATCGACCTCGACTACATCGAGGATTCCTCGGCCGGCACCGACGCCAATTTCGTCATGACCGGCAAGGGCGGCATCGTCGAGATCCAAGGCACGGCCGAGGGCGAGCCGTTCTCGGAAGAGCAGTTCGCGGCGCTGATGGGGCTCGCCAAGAAAGGCATTCAGCGCCTGGTCAGCTTGCAGCAAATGGCGGTGGCTTAGCTGCGGTCCAATATTGATGAGATTGGCGATCCTGTGACTCCTTCCGCAATCCTGGAATCAGCACTCTACGTGACCGACCTTGCTGCCGCGGAACGGTTCTATTCGGGCGTGCTCGGGCTCGATCTGCTCGGTAAGGTCGATGGCAGGCATCTCTTCTTCCGCTGCGGCGACGGCGTGCTGCTTATCTTCAATGCCGAGGCCACCAAAGTGCCGCCGCGGGCCGACGCCAAGCTGCCCGTGCCGCCGCATGGCGCGGTCGGCCAGGGCCATCTTTGCTTCGCCGCAAGCGCGGATGAAATCCCACGCTGGAAAGCGCATCTTGAGGCGAAGAAAATCGCCATCGAAAGCGAGTTCGAGTGGCCGCAAGGCGGCCGCTCGATCTATATTCGCGATCCCTCCGGCAATTCGATCGAATTCGCCGAGCCACGAATTTGGGGCATCTGATGCATTCGCCAACTATTCATTCGCTTGATGGGCATAAGATCATCGTCGCAAGCCACAACGCCGGCAAATTGCGAGAATTCGCCGATCTGATGGCGCCATTCGGCATTGAAGCGAAGTCCGCAAAGGAATACGGCCTGCCGGAACCGGACGAGACCGGCACCACTTTCGAGGAGAACGCCCTCATAAAAGCCTTGGCCGCCGCCAAGGCCACTGGATTGCCGGCGCTGTCGGACGATTCCGGCCTGTGTGTCGATGCGCTCGACGGCGCACCCGGCGTCTACACCGCCAACTGGGCTGAGACGCCGGACGGCTCCCGCGACTTCGGCATGGCCATGCAGCGCACGGAAGTGGCCTTGCAAGAAGTTGGCGCGATCACGCCTGCCCAGCGCAAGGGCCGCTTTGTCGCGGTCATCTGCCTGGCCTTCCCCGATGGCCAGGCGGAATATTTTCGCGGTGAGGTCGAGGGCACGCTGGTATGGCCGCCGCGCGGCGAGCTCGGCTTCGGCTACGATCCGGTGTTCTTGCCCGATGGGTTCGAGAAGACCTTCGGCGAGATGAGCGCGAAGGACAAGCATGGCTGGAAGCCCGGCCAGCCAACCGCATTGTCGCACCGTGCCCGCGCCTTCCAGAAATTCGCGCAAGCCCGATTGGCCGCCGTATGACCATGCTGCTCGACCGCAGGCCTGGTTTCGGCGTCTACGTCCACTGGCCGTTCTGCGCGGCCAAATGCCCGTATTGCGACTTCAACAGCCATGTCCGCCACCAGCCGGTCGACCAGGAGCGTTTTGCCCGCGCCTTCGAGGCCGAGCTGGCGACGATGCGCGGCCGCACCGGGCCGCGCGAGGTGACCAGTATCTTTCTTGGCGGCGGCACGCCATCGCTGATGAAACCGCAGACCGTGGCGGCGGTGCTGGATGCAGTGGCGAAGAACTGGACGGTGCCTGATGGCATCGAGGTGACACTGGAGGCCAATCCCTCCTCCGTCGAGGCCGAGCGCTTTCGCGGCTATCGCGCGGCCGGCGTCAACCGGGTATCGCTTGGCGTGCAGGCGCTGCACGACAAGGATCTGCGCTTCCTCGGCCGTTTGCACAATGTCGATGAGGCCCTGCATGCGATCGGCCTGGCGCGCGAGATATTCCCACGGCTGTCGTTCGACCTGATCTACGCGCGGCCCGGTCAGACGCCGGAAGCGTGGCAGGCGGAGCTCGAGCAGGCGATCGGCCACGCCGCAGACCATCTGTCGCTCTATCAGCTGACCATCGAGGAAGGCACGCCGTTCCATGCGCTGCATGCGGCAAGGAAGTTCATCATTCCAGACAATGAGCTTGCCGCCGATCTCTATGCGTTGACACAGGAGATCACCGCCGCGCGCGGACTGCCGGCCTACGAGATTTCCAATCATGCCAGGCCCGGCGCCGAAAGCCGGCACAATCTCACCTACTGGCGTTATGGCGAATATGTCGGCGTCGGTCCCGGCGCGCATGGCCGGTTCGTCGAAAATGGCCGGCGCGTGGTGACGATCGCCGAGAAAATGCCGGAGACCTGGGCCAATCTGGTCGAGGCCAAGGGCCATGGCGTTACCGGCGGCGAGATCCTGACGCGGTCGGAAGAGGCCGACGAGTTCCTGCTGATGGGGCTGAGGTTGGCGGAAGGCATCGACCTTTCCCGCTACGAGGCATTTTCAGGGCGCGGCCTGTCGACGGCACGGCTGTCGGTGCTGCAGGACGAAGGCCTGGTGGCGCCGATCGGCAATGCCCGCCTGCGTGCCACGCCGGCCGGCATGATCGTGCTCGATGCGGTCGTGGCGGATTTGGCCAGATAGCGCGTTGAAGAACGTTCTCTTCATCTGCAGCCAGAATCGCTTGCGCAGCCCGACGGCGGAGCAGGTGTTTTCCAAGCGGCGGGACATCGAGGTCGCTTCGGCCGGCACTAATCACGATGCCGACATTCCGTTGACGCATGAACTCGTCGCCTGGGCCGACATCATCTTCGTGATGGAAAAAATGCACCGCGCCAAACTGCAGCAGAAATTCAAGACAAGCCTGAAAAAGGCTCGAGTAATCTGCCTCGATATTCCCGACGACTATGCATTCATGGACCCGGCTCTGGTGGGCCTGCTGGAGGCGCGTGTCTCGAAGTATCTGGGTTGAATGATACATCGCGGAGCATGCGCAACCGCGCTTTCGAGAGCTGTCTCGACCAATCGCGAAGGTCTGCGGTGGTCAAGCCTCGTGCTTGTGGCGGTGTTTGGCGCGATCTTTTTCGCTGGTCTCTCCGGAACGGGCCGGCTTGATCTCGCTTTTGTCGCGTGAGGCATGGTGCTGGTCGTCTGTGGAATGTGACGCTGCGCCATCGCGGGCGCTTTTTGTTTCGAGGCGGGTGATGAAAATGTCGAAGCGATTGGGCATCGTCCGGTCAGTGCTCCATCGTGCGGGCGGTTTCGTTTGCGGGCTTGCTCTCTGCCGATCGCTGGCGTGCAAGCGGCTTCTTGGCTCTGCCATCTGCGGCTTCGGCAGGCAGGTTCTTGTCGCATGGCGCAGCGAAGCGTTTGCGGCCGGCATAGTAGGGTTCGAAAACGTCCTGTATCGTCAGGCTGTTCATCCTGCTCCTCCCGAGATCAGGTGTAAAATTCGCCGGCAACGGTTTCGTTCCCTACTATGGCGAAGGCATGGCGGCTGGTTCACGTCGGCATCCCTTTTGGAACCAGGGCCTTTGCAACCCAGGCTTTTGCAACCAAGCGTGAGCCGTGCCAAACAGGGTCGAACGGAGTTGTGCAGGTGACCGGCGAATCGGCCAAACGCAGTTACGTGGTCGGGCAGACCGAAATCGCCGCCCGGCCGCTCGAGCCGGCGCTCTACCTGGTGGCGACGCCTATCGGCAATCTCGCCGACATCACGCTGCGCGCGCTGGAAACGCTCGCCGCCGCCGATATCGTCGCTTGCGAGGACACACGTGTCAGCCGCGTGCTGCTCGACCGCTACGGGATCCGCCGCCGCACCACCGCCTACCACGAGCACAATGCCGGCGAGGCCGGACCGAAGCTGATCGCGGCGCTCGAGGCCGGCCAAAGCGTAGCGCTGATCTCGGATGCCAGCACGCCGCTCATCTCCGACCCCGGCTACCGGCTGGTCGGTGAGGCGCTGGAACGTGGCATTCGTGTCGTGCCGATCCCCGGCCCATCAGCAGCACTTGCCGCCTTGACGGCATCCGGCCTGCCCTCGGACGCGTTTCTGTTTGCCGGCTTCCTGCCGGTGAAGTCCGGGCAGCGGCTGACGCGGCTGGAAGCGCTGAAGGCGGCGCCAGCAACGTTGATCTTATTCGAATCGCCGCGCCGGCTGGCCGAGACGCTCAGTGCCATGGTCGAGGTGCTGGGCGGTGCCCGCAAGGCGGCGATCGGCCGCGAGCTGACCAAGACTTTCGAGGAGATGCGGACCGGCACCCTGCAATCGCTCGCCAGCCATTATGCGGGAGCCGATACGCCCAAGGGTGAAATCGTCATCTGCGTCGGCCCGGCCGATGCGGTCGCTGATGAGCCAGAAGACATCGACCGGCTGCTGCTTTCGCTCGCCGCCGAGATGCCGGCCTCCAAGGCAGCGGCGGAAGCCGCCAAGATGACGGGTGGCCAGAAGCAGGCGCTCTATCGTCGGCTGCTCGACCTCAAGAATGCCGGAAGAGACGGGACCGGCGGAGGCGGCGATGGCTGAACGGCCGAGCGCCAGCCGGCAAAAGGCCTACCGGCGCGGCCATCACGGCGAATGGCTGGCGGCGGCGGCGCTGATGCTGAAAGGCTACCGAATTCTTGCCCGCCGCCACCGCACCAGGTTCGGCGAGATCGACCTGATCGCACGGCGTGGCGATCTGGTGCTGATTGTCGAGGTCAAGGCGCGCCGCACGCTGATGGACGCAATGGAAGCCGTCGGTCGCGAATCGGAGCACCGCATCGAAGGCGCCGCCGATTTCTGGCTGTCGCGCCAATCCGACTACGGAAAATTATCGGTGCGCTTCGACATGGTGGCGGTGCTGCCGTGGCGCTGGCCGGTGCATGTCAAGAATGTGTTTTACGGGCGAAACTAGGCCATTCTCGAAGTGGGGCCGTTTTGCTGCGCCTGCGGTTCAGATCATGGTTTGCCGATCTGTCAAGCATCCGCCCAGCGCTGACTGGAACAAAAGCGTTCCTGCGTTGTTCCCCAATCGTCCTGATGTTCGACGGGCTGGTTCAAATGCCGGCCTGGGCAGTCCTCGCGGCAGCTATGCGAGGACAAAGGGATGGCGAGGCAAATGGATCCTGACGATCTCAACCCGGTACGGATCGTCACCGTGTTCGGCGGAACTGGCTTTCTCGGGCGCAGGATCGTGAAGCGGCTCCTGGAAAGAGGTTTCACGGTGCGCGCTGCATCTCGCCATCCGGCTCGCGTGGCCCTGGTCTTTTCCTCGATTACAAGGATGCCCGAGGCAGTCGAGGCGGATATATTGGATGCGTCCTCGATCAGGTCGGCCATTACCGGATCACAGGCGGTCGTGAATGCTGTCAGTCTTTACGTCGAGCACGGCGTCCAGACCTTTGAACGCGTGCATGTGAAAGCCGCGGCCGATCTCGCTGCCGCGTCGCGCGACCGCGCGATCGACCAGTTCGTCCTGATTTCAGGGATCGGCTCCGATCCTCAATCGGATTCGAATTACATAAGGGCGCGTGGGCGCGGAGAGGGTGCCGTGGAAAGCGCATTTCCCGGCGCTTTCATTGTGCGTCCCGCCGTCATGACAGGACCTGACGACGCTTTCCTCACGACCATTGTGAGGATGATACGCCTCCTGCCGGTCTATCCGCTGTTCGGCGATGGTGGCACACGGCTTCAGCCGGTCTATGTGGCGGACGTCGCCGAAGCAGTGAGCCGGCTGATCGACGGGCGAACCCACACGGGTTCATCCATATTCGAATTCGGTGGCCCGCGCATCTATACCTATAAGGAACTGCTTCGGGAGATCGCCCGACAGCTCGATACGCACGTCAAGCTGATGCCGGTGCCGTTTGCGGTATGGAACGCCTTGGCTGGCGTCGCGGAACTCCTCCCGGCTGCCCCCATAACGCGCAACCAGATCGATCTTATGCGTCAGGACAATGTGGCAGCAATCGACACGCCTGGCCTGAAGGAACTCGACATCGAGCCGCGGGATATCGACGAGGTGATCCGTGCGATCGAACAGCGCCGTGGCGTAGGCTCGCGCTCGTCTCCGCCTTAGGACGGCCCCTGATCCTGGCGGGAACCTATCGCCGCGCGACAGGTTGGTCGAGCTTGAAGCCGTGAAAGAAGGAAACGAACTATGGCCAGATGCGATCAATGCGGGAATGACTACGACAAGGCTTTCAAAGTGACGATGGCCGAGGAGACCTACACGTTCGACAGCTTCGAATGCGCGGTCCAGAAACTTGCTCCGATATGTCCGCATTGCGGATGCCGGATCATCGGACATGACGTCGAACAGGATGACATCATCTACTGCTGCGCACATTGCGCCGCGGAGGAAGGTGCGAACGCGCTGACCGATCGCGCGCCTTGATGCACCTCCTTTGGCGTCTCCGGGTCGACCATTCCGAACGACTGCGCCGGCTCATCCCATATTGCCAGTGCTGTCAGCACGACGACGACCAGCCGAGGTCAAGGCCGTCGCACGTTGATGGAGGCAATGGATGCAGTCGGCCACGAATCGGAGCGCCGTATCGAAGGTGCCGGCGATTTCTGGCTGTCGCACCAATGGACTACGGAAAATTGTCGGTGCGCTTCGACAGAAGGCAGCGTGCGTCGTCTTGATCGCGCCAGAGCTGTCATGTTCTTGTACGTTCAAGAACCCGCGTTCGACGCGCTCGTTTAGACGCCGTTCCGTGGCAAGTCGGCTCCCACTTGGACGAGTCGCTCCACGACGGCGGCCGCCTCCTCTGGAATGGCCGGTATGGTGCCCGACTTCCGCGTCGATCCGAAATCGAGGCCGGCGAAAAAGAGACCTGGAACAACGCCGACGCCATCCTCGTGGACGGGCTGGCCGGCGGCATCGAGCGCGCCGGGAAGCCGAACCCATGAGAAATCGCCAGTGAAGCCCGTGCACCAGATCACTGATCTGATGCCGCTCGCCGTCCAGTCGAGGGAGCGGATCGGAGGATCGGGCAAGCGCGGTTCAATCGTCTCGGCTGGATCATCCTCGGCCAGTGGCGCATCGAGGCCGGCGCGCTCGATGTACTCGTCAACCAGGCGCTTGGCATTCGCGGAGACCTCGTCGGCAAATCGCATATGGTCGTCGAGCTCGTCGCCGAAGACGAGGTTGGCGTTCTCCACACCCCTAAAGCGGCCGAGCAGCACCACGCCCTGTGCACTCAGCGATTGCAGGCTGATCGTATGGGTCGCGCCGACCAGCGCGCGGGCCTGCAGCTTGCCGGAGGGGAGGACGAGTTCCTTGCGCGGAACGTCGAGAAAACCGGACAGCGTCAGCCATTTAAGTATGTTGCCCCCGCGGTAGCGCCGCACCCAACGGCCGTTGCGGCTGGTCGCCAAAAAGACCGCACGTCCGGACAGCGCCAGATCCTCGGCGATCTGGCCGCCCGACTGACCGCTGCCGACCACCAGCACCGCGCCACTCTCGAACTCGGCCGGGTTGCGATAAGCCGAGGAATCGACTTGGCGAATTGCGGTTGGCAAATCCGCCGACCCTGCTGGCCGGACCTGCCGATTCTGGTCGCCGGTGGCGATCACCACATTGCGCGCCAGAAATGCCCCGTCCGTCGTGGTGATGCGAAAGATCCCGTCGTCTCTCGTCAGCTCTTGCGCCGGAGTTTGGGTGCTTACCGGCAGGCGGTGCCGCTCGGCATAGCCTTCGAGATACGCGACAAATTCGTGGTGGGTTATCGCGCCCCACGGCTCGGGCCCCTCGTAGGAATCACCGGGTAAGATGGAGCGAATGGTCGGCGAATTCAGTCGAAACGAGTTCCACCGCTGCGTTCGCCACGTTTCGCCAATCCGGCCTCGATCGAGCACACGGTGGTCGCGGCCCTGCCGTTTCAAGAAGTAGCTGACGCCGAGTCCCGCCGGACCGGCGCCAATAACGAGGGCATCAAGAACTTCGCTCATGCATTCCCCTGCCAACCATACGTCCACAAGATCGTGTGGCTCGGCTTCGGGCAAGAATAGAGTTCCGGCTGGGATTGCGCTATCCGCGCCGGCTCATCCCCAGATGGCCAGCCCCGCCAGGCCGACGATGCCGACGACCAGCCGCCACCAGCCGAACAGCGCGTAGCCATGGCGCGAGACGTAGTCGAGCAGGAAGCGCACGACGATTAGCGCGGTGACGAAGGCGGCGACGAAACCGACGGCGATGATGGGCAGGTCGGCGCTGCTCAGCACATTGCGGTTCTTGAACAGGTCGAAGGCGAAGGCGCCGACCATCGTCGGTATGGCGAGGAAGAAGGAGAATTCCGCCGCCGCCCGTTTGTCGACCCCGAGCAGCAGCGCGCCGACGATGGTCGAACCCGAGCGCGACGTGCCGGGGATCAGCGACAGGCACTGAAACAGCCCGATCTGCAGATAAAGCCTGGTCGGAAACCGCTCGACATCGTGGTAATAGGGCTTCGGCTTCATGCGATCGACCAGCAGCAGGATGACACCGCCGATGATCAGCATGATGCAGATCAGCCGCGGCGATTCGAACAGCACCGTCTTGATGAAATCGTGCGCCAGCGCGCCGATAATGGCCGCCGGCAGGAATGCGATGAGGATGCCAAGGACGAAATGCCGCGTCAGCCGATCGTAGGGCAGCTCGAGCAGCATCTTCCAGAGACGGCGGAAATAGACGCTGAGAATCGCCAATATGGCGCCGAGCTGGATCAGGATCTCGAAGGCCTTGCCGGTCGAATGAAAGCCGAGGAAATGGCCGGCAAGCAGGATATGACCGGTTGAAGACACCGGAATAAACTCGGTCAGGCCCTCGAGCATGCCGAGCAGCAGCGCTTCGACGACGGTCTGGCTTTCCATGGCAACCTCGGCGTTGGAGTGAGGGCGTGAGAAAAGGGCTTGCTTGTCACGGCGCGGAACTCCCCCTATAGGTCGCAGCACCCTGACAGCCCGCTGAATCGGGCGGCCAAGACTTACCGGCGCAGCCGGCGATTTGCCAGTGCGCTCTATTATCGCGGGACCATGCTGACGCTTTTCCACCATCCGATGTTCGCCAGCTGCCGCTTCGTCCGCCTTGCCTTTGGCGAGTATGGCGAGGAACTGGCGCTGATCGAAGAGAAGCCGTGGACGCGGCGCAAGGAGTTCCTGGCACTGAACCCGGCCGGCACGCTGCCGATCCTGCTTGCCGAGGGCGACGTGCCGATCGTCGGCGCGATGGTCATCGCCGAATATCTCGACGAGACGCGCGGCGTACTCAAGCGCGACAAGCGGCTGTTCGCGGAGGATCCAATGGAGCGCGCCGAAATCCGCCGGCTGACCGACTGGTACCTCAACAAGGCGGAAAGCGAGGTTACCCGGCATCTGGTGCGCGAGCGCGTCCTGAAGCCGGTCATGCCGGAAACGGCAGGCGGCGGCTCGCCCGATTCGGCGGCGATCCGCGCCGCCCGCGCCAATATCCGCCAGCACATGAAATACACCAACTGGCTGGCCGGCACCCGTCATTGGCTGGCCGGCAACAAGGTCACCTATGCCGATCTCGCGGCGGCGGCGGCACTGTCGGTGCTCGACTATCTCGGCGAGATCGACTGGCGCGAACACAGCGCCGCGCGCGAATGGTATACAAGGGTGAAATCACGGCCTTCGTTCCGGCCGCTTCTGTCCGACCGGGTGCGCGGCCTGTCGCCGGTGTCACATTATGCGGATCTCGATTTCTGATACGGCAAAGCTGCGCGCGCTGATCGACCGCGAGGCGCGGAATGCCGGCTTCGACGCCGTTGCCGTCACCACGCCCGATGCGATTCCGCAGGCGCCGGAACGGCTGGCCGAATTCGTTGCCGACGGCTTTCACGGCTCGATGGGCTGGATTGCCGAAACGCTCGAACGGCGAGGCAAACCGACGACGCTTTGGCCAGAGGTCCGCTCGATCATCGTGCTGGCGATGAATTACGGCCCCGACCACGACCCACGCGACATCCTGGCAAAGCGCGACCGCGGCGCGATCTCGGCCTATGCGCAGAACCGCGACTATCATGACGTGATGAAAGGCCGGCTGAAGGAGATCGCCGGCAAGATCGTGGCGCGCGCCGGCGGGGACGTGAAAGTGTTTGTCGACACCGCGCCGGTGATGGAAAAGCCGCTGGCCGAGGCGGCTGGCCTCGGCTGGCAAGGCAAGCACACCAACCTAGTCAGCCGCGCGCATGGCTCCTGGCTGTTCCTCGGCACCATCTTCACGACGGCCGAGCTGGTGCCGGACGCGCCTGAGAACGATCATTGCGGCTCCTGCCGGGCCTGCCTCGACGCCTGCCCGACGGACGCCTTTCCGGCGCCTTACCGGCTCGATGCGCGGCGCTGCATTTCATACCTCACCATCGAGAACAAAGGACCGATCCCGCATGAGTTCCGGGAAAAGATCGGCAATCGCATCTATGGCTGCGACGACTGCCTGGCCGCCTGCCCGTGGAACAAGTTCGCCCAAGCCGCTTCGGAGGCAAAGCTTGCCGCCCGCGCGGACTTGCGCGAACCGCCGCTCGCCGAGCTGCTGCGTCTAGACGACACTGCCTTCCGCACGCTTTTTTCGGGCTCGCCGATCAAGCGCATCGGCCGCGACCGTTTTATCCGAAACGTGCTGATAGCGGCCGGCAATTCCCAGGACTTGTCGCTGGCCGGCGCCGTTCGCGCGCTGCTCGACGACGCCTCGCCCCTGGTTCGCGGAGCTGCGGTATGGGCGCTGTCGCGGCTGGTGCCGGGTCGGGAGTTTGCCGAACGTGCCGCAGCCGCTTTGCAAGCAGAACATGACGAGGCGGTGAGAGGCGAATGGCTTCTGGCCCTGCCAAAGCCGATCGAGGCGCATACATGACAAAAAAGCAGATTTTCATCTTCGGCGCCGGTTATTCGGGCAAGGCCTTCGCCCGCACCAACAGGGATGCCGACGCAACGATCTTCGGTACAACACGGTCGCTGGAAAAATTCGCGGCGCTGCAGCAAGCCGGTATCGTGCCGCTGCGTTTCGATGGCACGCTGACCTCCGAAATCGGCGATGCCCTTGGGAAGACAACCCATCTCGTCGTCTCGGTCGCGCCGGACGAGGCCGGCGACCCGATGCTGGGCGCGGCACGCGAGGAGATCGCGGCCAACATGCCGGAGCTCGAATGGATCGCCTATCTCTCCACCGTCGGCGTCTATGGCGACCGTGGCGGCAATTGGGTGGACGAGGCCGCCGAATGCCGGCCGTTGTCGAAGCGGTCGGTGATGCGTGTCGCAGCCGAGCAGGATTGGCTACAATTGGGCCATGACATCCACCGGCCGGTGGCGATCCTGCGGCTTTCCGGCATTTACGGGCCGGGCCGCAACGCCCTGGTCAACCTGGAAAACGGCACTGCGCGGCGGCTGGTCAAGCCGGGCCAGGTGTTCAACCGCATCCATTGCGACGATATTGCCGGTGCGCTCTGGCATCTCGCCGAGGGCAATCGCGGCGGCATCTTCAACGTCACCGACGACCTGCCGGCGCCGCCGCAGGACGTCGTCGCCTATGCCGCTCAATTGATGGGCATCGAGCCGCCGCCCGAAATTCCGTTCGAGACCGCCCAACTTTCGCCCATGGCGCGGTCTTTCTACAGCGAGAACAAGCGTGTCGCCAACGCGGCAATCAAGGCGGCCGGTTATGGCTTTCGCTTTCCCGACTATCGCTCGGCGCTCGATGCCATGTGGGCGAGCGGCGACTGGCGCGACGGCGAGGCGCGCAGCCCGATGAAACGGTCATGATCGATACGTTGCGCGGGCTATGGTATGATGCGGTTCAAATCGCGGAGGGGTCCAGCTTGGGGAAGACGTTAGCGCGAGCCTTGCCGGGCAAAACGCTGCTGCTGACGGCAGTACTGGCCATCGCCGGCTTGGCGGCGCTTGCAACGCAGCCAGGGAGCGCCGAGCAACGGGCAAAGGACCTGTTCGGCGCCAAAAAGCTGCCGGCACTCGCAGCAGCGCAATCGATCGGCTTTTATTCCAAAGGCTGTTTTTCCGGCGGCGTCGCCCTACCCATGGACGGCCGGCACTGGGAGGTGATGCGACCGTCGCGCAATCGTCGCTGGGGCCATCCGGCAATGATCGCGCTGATCGAGAAACTGTCGCGCGATGCCGCTGCCGACGGCTGGCCGGGCTTGCTGATCGGCGACATCTCGCAACCGCGCGGCGGTCCGATGCTGACCGGCCATGCCTCGCACCAGATCGGCCTCGACGCCGACATCTGGCTGACGCCGATGCCCGACCGTAAGCTCTCGGCCGAAGAGCGCGAAAACATCAGCGCTACCTTGATGGTCGATGAAAAGACCCATTTGGTGAAGGACGGGCTGTGGACGCCGATGCACACGCGGTTGTTGAAGCGCGCCGCGAGCTATCCCGAAGTCGAGCGCATCCTGGTCAATCCCGGGATCAAGAAGAAGCTCTGCGACACGGTCAAAGGCGACCGTAGCTGGTTGCGCAAGGTCAGGCCGTTCTGGGGCCACGACTACCACTTCCACATTCGCATCGGCTGCCAGGCTGGATCACCCGACTGCAAGGCACAGGAAGCGACGGCGCCAGGCGATGGCTGCGACCAGGCGCTGGCCTGGTGGTTCACCGAGGAGCCGTGGCGCCCCAACAAGAACCCGGACAAGCCGAAGGCACGCGACCTGATGACGATGGCGAACCTGCCCAGGCAATGCCAATTCGTGCTCGACGCGCCAGCTCCGCCGTCGGCGGAAGCAGTCACCTACTATGGCGACGGCGTGCCGATCGCGGCCACCGCACCCGCTCTCGCAGCCGAGCCTGCGCCGCAGCCAACGGTCGCAGCCGGCGCGGCAGCGCTTCCGGCCTCGGCGAACGCCTTTGTGGCGACGCCCGAGATCGGCATTCCGCTGCCGCGGCCACGACCGGGGCACTGATGCGGGCAGCGTGTTCGCTGTCTGCATCCGTGCATCTCCACTTCGAAAACCGATTTCCCTTTTTGCGGTCATGCGCTAGTCAACGAGAGAACGGCGATACGCGTCGGGAACGGACGAGAGCATGCCAGGCGTAAGCGACGACGACACTCTGTTGCGATTTCCGATCCTGATCGGCGATATAGGCGGCACCAATGCGCGCTTCTCGATCGTACTAGATGCGAATTCCGAGGCCGGCGAGCCGACCATCGTCCAGACCGCCAACTTCAATACGATTGACGAGGCGATCCAGTCGGCCGTGCTCGACCGCTCGTCGGTCCGGCCGAATTCAGCTGTGCTGGCGGTAGCCGGTCCTGTCGAAAGCGACGAGATCCCGCTTACCAATTGCCCATGGATCGTCAAGCCGAGACAGATGTTCGCCAGTCTCGGTCTCAGCGACGTCGTGGTGCTCAACGACTTCGAGGCACAGGCGCTGGCTGTCGTCGCGCTCGGCGAAGAGCATATGGAAAAGATCGGCGGCGACGAGCCGGAACCGAATTCCGGGCGGGTGGTGCTCGGCCCGGGAACCGGGCTCGGTGTCGCCGGGCTGGTTTATGCGCTGCATCACTGGATACCGGTACCCGGTGAGGGCGGCCATATGGATATCGGCCCGCGCTCGCCGCGCGATTTCCAGGTGTTTCCGCATATCGAGAAGCTCGAGGGCCGCATCTCCGGCGAACAGATCCTGTCCGGACGCGGCCTGGTCAATGCCTACCGGGCGGTGGCCAAGGCGGACGGCAAGCCGTCGCCCTTTACAACGCCTGCCGAGGTCACCGCCGCGGCGCTGGCAAAGAACGATCCGGTGGCCGAAGAGGCGCTGTCGATCTTCGTCACTTGCCTAGGGCGCACCGCCGGCGATCTCGCTCTGGTGTTCATGAGCCGCGGCGGCGTGTTTCTCACCGGCGGCATCGCGCAAAAAATCCTGCCGGCGCTGCGCACCGGCAATTTCCGCGCCGCCTTCGAGGACAAGGCGCCGCACAGCGCCCTGATGCGCGGCATGCCGGTCTACGTCATCACCCATCCGCTTGCGGCGCTTTTAGGGCTGGCCGCCTATGCCAGAAATCCGTCGCTGTTCGGCGTGCAGACGGCGGGGCGGCGCTGGCGGGTTTAGGACACAAGCTGCGCCGCGACGAAGTTTCGCCGTCCCCGGCCATAGGCAAGCCGCCATCGGGGCGTTAAGAGGTTGCCGAATTGCAGTCCGGCCGAACCGAAACCACAAAGCGCTCCAACGTGACAATTCCAGCACCAACCAAAGGGAAAGTCCGTCCCAGCGAGATCGTGGCGGTGATCCGCCGCATCATCGCCGAGAACAGCCGCGATTATCGCTGGTACTATGCTCTTGCCGTGCTGTGCCTGGTGACGATCGCGGCGACGACCGCCTTCACAGCCTGGATCATGAAGGATGTCATCGATCAGATCTTCTACCAACGGCGCGGCGATCTTATCGCGCTGATCAGCGTGTCGATCCTGGCCGCCTTTATGCTGCGCGGCCTGGCCAGCTACGGCCAGGCAGTGACGCTGGCCAAAATCGGCAACAATCTGGTGGCGCGCTATCAACGCCGCATCTTCGACCATCTGATGAAGCTCGGCGTCGGCTTCTTCAATGACACCCGCTCGGGCCGGCTCGCCGCGCAGATCAACGAGAACGTCAACGGCATCCGCGATCTCCTGTCGATGACGCTGACATCGCTGGCGCGCGATGCGGTATCGCTTGTCGCGCTAGTCGGCGTCATGATCTGGCAGGACCCGATGCTCTCGGCGATGTCGCTGCTGATCGGCCCGCCCTTGATCTACAGTGTCACCTATCTGATGCGCCGGGTGCGTCGCATCACCCGTGAATCGGTGCAGATCAACTCGCGGCTGATCGGCGCCATGCAGGAAGCGACGCAAGGCATCGCTATCGTCAAGGCCTTCACCCTGGAAGACGAGCTGTCGCGCCGCATCGGCGGCCTCGTCGCGGGCGCCGAGCAGCGGGCAAACAAGATCGCCCGCGTCTCGGAACGGCTGACGCCTATCTCCGAAATGCTGGCCGGCTTCGCCGTCGCCGGCGTCATCGCCTATTCCGGCTACCGGGCGACCGTCGGCGGCCAGCCGCCGGGCGCGGTGTTTGCCTTCATCACCGCCCTGCTGCTTGCCTATGATCCGGCCAGGCGGCTGGCGCGTATGCAGGTTGGCATGGAAAAGTCGCTGGTCAATGCGCGCATGATCTACGAGCTTCTCGACCTCGAGCCGCAGCAAGGTGACGTGCCGGCAGCCGCCGAGGCGAAATTCACCTCTGGCGAAGTGCGCTTCAACAACGTGTCCTTCCGCTATGTCGAAGAGGCGCCGGTCCTGCAGGATCTGACCTTTGTCGCCGCCGCCGGCAAGGTGACCGCCATCGTCGGAGCCTCGGGCGCCGGCAAGACGACGCTGGTTGCGCTGCTGCAGCGCTTCTACGATGTCGAGTCGGGCAGGATCGAAATCGACGGCCAGGACATTTCAAAGGTCACCAAGCATTCGCTGCGCGGCTCGATCGCCTATGTATCGCAGCAGCCCTATCTGTTAGAAGGCACCATCCGCGACAACATCCGCTACGGCAGGCTGAGCGCCACCGACGCAGAGATTGAACGCGCCGCCCAACAGGCCGCGGCACACGATTTCATTCGCCAGCAGCCGCAAGGCTACGACACGCCGGTCGGCGAGAATGGCGTGACGCTGTCGGGCGGCCAGCGCCAGCGCGTATCGATTGCACGCGCCATCGTTCGGCAGGCGCCGATCCTGCTGCTCGACGAAGCGACCTCGGCGCTCGACAACGAGGCCGAGGCCCGCGTCCAGGAAGCGCTGACCCATGTCATGGAAGGGCGCACCACCATTGTCATCGCGCACCGGCTGTCGACGGTGGTCAATGCCGACCATATCATCGTGCTGGAGCAGGGCCGGCTGGTCGAACAGGGCACGCATGCCTCGCTGATGGCCGACCCGCACAGCGTCTATGCGCGGTTCCATCGGGTGCAAGGCAGGAAAGGGCTGGGGCTTGTCGATGACGCCAAGCCAATCCAGACTGCGGCGCAAAATGATCACGCGAAAAAGGCGGTCGGGAGACATTCATGAGCGACACGCCGACCGTGAGTGAAATGGGCCTGGTGGTGGTGGGCGCGGCTGGCCGCATGGGCCAGGCGCTGATCCGCGCCATCCACACGATACCGGGCGCGCGTGTCGCCGGCGCCATCGCGCCGGCCGGTTCGCCACATCTCGGCAAGGATGCCGGCGAGCTGGCCGGCGTCGGCAGGCTCGGCGTGGCGATCGGCGACGATCCGCTGCCGGCCTTCGCCAAGGCCGACGGCGTGCTCGATTTCACCACGCCGGCAGCGACCGTCGAATTCGCCGGCTATGCGGCGCAGGCGCGCATCGTCCATATCATCGGCACCACCGGCTGCTCGGCTGAAGACAATGCCAGGATCGCGGCGGCGGCGCGGCACGCGACGGTGGTCAAGTCAGGCAATATGAGCCTCGGCGTCAATCTGCTGGCGGTGCTGGTTGAGCAGGCGGCGCGCGCGCTCGATGCCGACGATTTCGACATCGAGATCCTGGAAATGCACCACCGGCACAAGGTCGATGCTCCGTCGGGCACGGCGCTGCTGCTCGGCGAGGCCGCCGCTGCCGGGCGCGGCGTAGCAC
The DNA here is from genome assembly GCF_040321995.1 of Mesorhizobium sp. M0207. Classification (NCBI taxonomy): domain Bacteria; kingdom Pseudomonadati; phylum Pseudomonadota; class Alphaproteobacteria; order Hyphomicrobiales; family Phyllobacteriaceae; genus Mesorhizobium; species Mesorhizobium sp. M0207. The sequence continues at coordinate 13,573 of NZ_JAMYSQ010000020.1, read as the reverse complement.
TTGCCGGCAACGATGTTCGCGTGCGCGACGGCCATACCGGCGTGCGCAAGGCAGGCTCGATCGGTTTCGCCAGCTTGCGCGGCGGCTCGGTGGTCGGCGACCACAGTGTGGTGCTGGCCGGTACCGGCGAGCGCATCACGCTTGCCCATCATGCCGAGGACCGGGCGATCTTTGCCCGCGGCGCGGTCAAGGCAGCCCTGTGGGCGCGCCGCCGCAAGCCGGGCCTCTATTCGATGCGGGACGTGCTCGGCCTGACAAGCTGATCCACAGATTTGGCTGATCCACAAGATTTGGCTGATCCACAAGATTTGAAGGAGCAAATATGTCGAGAACTCTCGTGCTCGTGCGCCACGGCCAGAGCGAATGGAACCTGAAGAACCTATTTACCGGCTGGCGCGACGTCGACCTGACCGAACTGGGCCATGCCGAGGCCAAGTCGGCCGGCGCCAAGCTCAGGGCGCGCGGCATGAAGTTCGACATCGCCTTCACGTCGTCGCTGATCCGGGCGCAGAAGACCTGCCAGCATATTCTCGACGCCGTTGGCCAGAGCGACCTCGAGACCATTCGCGACCAGGCGCTGAACGAGCGCGACTATGGCGATCTCTCCGGCCTCAACAAGGATGATGCGCGCAAGAAATGGGGCGAGGAGCAGGTGCATGTCTGGCGCCGCTCCTATGACGTGCCGCCGCCCGGCGGTGAAAGCCTGAAGGACACCGGCGCGCGCGTCTGGCCCTATTACCTGCACGATCTGCAACCGCATGTGCTGCGCGGCGGCACCGTGCTGGTGGCGGCGCACGGCAATTCGCTGCGCGCGCTGATCATGGCGCTGGACGGCAAATCGGGCGAGGAGATCGTCAAGCTCGAGCTCGGCACCGGTGTGCCGATCATCTACACGCTCAACGCCGATTCCACGGTGGCGTCGAAGGAAGTGCTGGAGCATTGAGCCGGAGAAGGAACGCGGCTTTCAAAAAAGCGCGTTGACACTCATCCCTCGCCCGCTTAATGAGCGCGCACCAGCCCAGATGGCGGAATTGGTAGACGCGCACGGTTCAGGTCCGTGTTCCGCAAGGAGTGGAGGTTCGAGTCCTCTTCTGGGCACCAAATTCCCGTTTCGAACCGATTGATGCGGTTTCAGAGACCCAAGAAAAAGCCCGGTTTGCCGGGCTTTTTCTTGATCCAATGCTCTAAGCTGCCTACCGTCAGCCATGGTATCCACAAGATATCCAACAATTATCCGTCCGGGTTAGGCAGCGATCTGTCGTTGCGACAGCGCAGCAGCGGAAGGATTTGGCCCGAGATCACTCTGGTGATCTTCTGTTGCTTGGCGTTGGTTACGACCTTCATGCACGCACATCCGTAGCCGTGACCCGAACCAGGCACATTGGTCTCGACGAATTGCCGCTCGTCAAAGGCCGGCACATTGTCGATGCCCTTGGGATCCGGGCGTCCCTGCATCTGGATCCACCAATCCCCGTCACTGTCGGTCAGGACGAGGTTGCCGGGGGTCGGGCTGGAGTACCAGCCACAACGGCGCTCGGCATGGGCGGCTGCAGACAAGGACATGATAGCCAGGCAGACACAGATAGCGAACAGTGGGCGCATGAATATCTCCTCCCTGAAGTAGGTCAGGTCGTGCCGCCGATCCGTTGGCGCCGGGGACGCGCATGACTTTTGCGAGCCTTATGGCTTCAACTTCGTGTCCACATGTTCTTCGATCAATCCGCAATGAAGCGTCACGGGCGCCCTTTGGACGTTGCTGAGTGGACCGTCGATGAAATCGCAGCCGAGCAGATTGACCGAGCTGCTCTTGCGCGCCGACGCAACGTTGACGTTGACATCGGGAGGGCCGGCAAGCCAGTCGAGACGCTTTGCGTCGACCTTGGCGCCGCTGATGCGGGCGTGGCCGCCTGTGCCCGGTATCTCCACCTCTTCGTCGTGCGGTGTGAGATCGATCAGGCCGACTTCGTTGGCGTGCTTCGCGGCGCTCGGCTTGGGGTCGCCGTAATAGGAGGCGAAGACGACGATTCCCTCCTTTTCAGCCGCGAGCTTGGCGGCTGCTTTCTTGGACAGCGTGACGTTGACGTCGAAGCCCATGTCATCCTGGGCTGTTGCCGGCACGGCAGATGCCAGCAGCACAGATGCCGCAATCGCCATTGCGAGCGATGATCCGCAGCGTTTCACAATCCACCTCCTTCAAGTCCCCACGCAGTGATGATGTCCCTCGCATTGTTCATATCTGGCAGCGACGTCATGCTCGCCGCCGGCTTCATCATGATCAAATAAGTTGCAGCACGTGTCAGTTCGCGGCCGGAACGGGGCAACTCAGATCGCCTTCCTTGCAATTCAGGTAACCCTCGAAGGCTTTGACACGGGATTGCGTCAGGCCGTCCATGCATTGCGCGATGAGCATCGGTATTACGCTTCCTCCGGCCGATCCAGCAGTCTGAAAACTGCACTCCGCGTCGCGAAACTTGCCCCAATCCCGCTGTGCCTGAACAAGAAGCTTCTTGGTATCCGCATCGTCCTTCAGGCGGGCTTCGATCTGCTTGTAAAGCTCATTGAGCTTCTTGTCGGATTTCTGGAACTCGGCACCGAAGCACTGATTCATGGTGGCCTGATCCTTGGCATCGGCGCACTTGTCCTTGGCAAGGGCGAATGTCGGCGCAGCCAGAACCACGGCAGCAGTCAATATCGCTATTTTCATCGATTTCCCTTTCCGATTGCAGTCAAGCTCTTAAGTTGCTCAGCCCCGCCCTATGTTCTCGTCAGCTGTCCGTTATTGCCACGATCGGCCCATGGCCCGATTATCTGGTTTTCATTGGATCAGCTTTGCCACCTTCGGCGACCGTGACGTTGCCGACCTTTCCTGAGCCGGTCAGCGTGCCGCCCTCCTTGACCATGACTTCGCCGGAGACCTCTCCGTCAACGACAAGCAGTCCCGAGACGGAAACGTCACCGGTCAAAGAGCCGGTCACGTGCAACTCCGCTCCCGCCACCACTTCCGTCATGCCCGAATATTTGTTCTTGCCGCTCAGCGTCAGCTTGCCACCGGCAACAACGAGGCCGCCGCTGTCGCCGGCGTCATCAAAGTCCGCGATGGTTCCATCAAATTGCCCGTCGGCTGCTGTCAGGATCAGTCTGCCCGCGCCCAGATAGACCTCGCCTTTACCGCCAAGGTTGCGAATGGCCGTATCGTTCAGGGAGTGCGCCACTCCCCAGGGCTTCAGGTGGTTTCCTTTCTGATCGATGTTGAGCACACCGTCGACTATGACGCGCGAGGAATGCTCGATGCTGCCCGGCCCGGCCAGAGTAAGATAGCCATCGGCCGCGATGTGGGTTGTGCCCGTGTAGGTATTGGCCCCGGTCATGCGCACGTCCGCGTCCTTCTCGATCGTGAAGTCGCCGGCGCCGAAGATGTTCCCGGCCAATCCGAGCCATCCGTCGCTGCCCATTTCGCCGTTCACTCGGTTGAGCTGCACTTGATCCTTGACAGCCGCGTCTGTCGTAAAGTCGGCAGCGCTGACAAAATAGGGTGAATAGGCGGTTGTTTTGTTCTCCAGATCATACATCACGGAATTGGACTGAAAGAAGGGTAGGCCGACCCAAATTCCATGGCCACTCTCCTCATCGCTTTGGCGATCGATAACGACATCGCTGTATTCCCTGTTGTTGAAACTATCGTCAAATCCAAAAAACTTGAAGTTTATTATGCCAGAACTGTATTTATCAATCTTAAAACCTTTCGACTTTAGCTTATTTAAAGTATCTTCATTCGTAATATGAACAAATGTCGCTGTTCCTGTATCCAATAAGACCGGTCCGCTGAAATCAACGGATTGCTTCTTTCCCTTATGGTCAAAAGAAATCGTATAACGGTAAGACCCTTCGTACTCATTGGATGCATTCGCGCCTGATCGCGGGAATCGTCTCTGGTAAGCCTGAAAATCCCCTTCGCCCCACGGCGTCAGGGCCGTAAACTGGGATCTCAGACTGGGGGACAAATTCAGCGTCAGGCACGGACCGCCGCCCGGTGTCGTCTTCCTTTTTCCAAGATTTGCATTGGCAGAGACCACATAGCCGCTTCGGGTTTGACCGCCGGGGGCACTGGTCTGGTCTCCTGGAAAGATAAAATCGGCGGCTCCAAAGATGCCGTAAAACGTCGTCGAACCACCGGGTTCGCCTTTCTGCATTCTCTCGCGCGCATTAAGATCCGCATAGACTGGCGTATCGCCGTATTGACCAACGGGCTTCTGCATCAATTTCACATCCTCGAGGTCGCCGAAACCCTTGGTGTAGACGTAATCCACCACCCGAGCAGCGCTAAAGCCGCCGTCGAAGGTTACGACAGGCTCCCACGCATCATCCGGATCGTAAAAAGACAGGCTGTCGAACCGTACCTGTTGTACCCAATCGCCATAGGTGCCGTCACCATAGGCGTACATTGCGGGCTTGCTGCCGGGCACCGGCTTTACGCCAGGGACGCTCGAATCGATCTCCGCGTTGAACTCATCCGACCCGGTGTCGAATTCGAACAGACGAGGCTTGGCACTATTGATGCCCACCATGATCCCGAGTTTGTGATAACCACCGTCGGTTCCGTATTCCCTGACGTGTTGCAATGGAATAAGTATCGGGCCGGCAGCCTGGACAGGGACGGTCTCTTCGGCCACCGCAGGTGCGGCATGTGATGTGTTCGCTGCCGGAACGGGGCAGCTCGGATCGCCTTCCTGGCATTTCAGGTAATCCTCGAAGTCTTTGACACGGGATTGCGTCAGGCTGTCCATGCACTGCGCGACGAGCATTGGCATTACACTTCCTCCGGCCGCTCCCACGGTCTGGAAACTGCACTCCGCGTCGCGAAATTTGACCCAATCGCGCTGTGCTTGAACAAAAAGCGTCTTGGTATCCACATCATCCTTCACGCGGGTTTCAATCTGCTTGTAAAGCTCGTTGAGCTTGTTGTCGGATTTCTTGGACGCGGCATCGGCGCACTCGTTCGCGGCGGCCTGATCCTTGGCGGCGTCGTAGCACTTGTCCTGGGCAAAAACGAAAGCCGGCATGGCCAGGACCATGGCAATGGTCAGCGTCGCGGTTTTCATCGGTTGACCTCCGTTTAGAACTGCCGGCCCGGTCGGCTGCTAGTTGGCATCGTCGTCGTTCGATCCGGCAGCGTCGTCGGTACTGTCATCCGTCGCATCGTCATCCGAGCTGTTGTCGTCAGTGTCGGTGTTGTTGTCGCCATCACCACCGTCCGTTGGGTCTGCATCGTCATTCTGATCGCTCGAATCGTCCTGATCGTCGGAACTATTGTTGTCAGTGCTGTCATCCGACGCATCGTTATCCGTACTATCGTCGTCAGTGTCGTCGTTCTGATCGCTCGGATCGTCCTGATCATCGGAACTTTTGTCATCGGCATCGGGAGGAGACGTTTCTGCGTCCTGACTGGCGTCCCCAGGCTGCGAGTCGTCCCCGCGATAGCTTGTGTCATTGAGGCCCGTCTCCATCTCCTCGTCATACTCATCGACGATCCGCGTCCATTCCTCTCGATTGTCGACGCTCGTCCATTGGGAGATATTGTTGACCGAGATGTTGGTGTTGAAGTTGTTGACGGTGATGTTGGTGTTGACCTCGACGACGTCTGTGACTTCTGTCCCGCGGTTCACGCCAAACAGGAAACTGGTGGCACTCGCGGCAAGGGCGGCCCAAACGAACCTATCGACATCGCGCGGCGTCGAAATCGGCTGATGCCGCACTGTGGCAAGCACGTCACCCGGTCGGATGCCTTGCCGCGCGGCAACACCGTGGGGTGCAACGGCCAGGACATACACGCCGCGAAGCTTGGGCGGGATCTGGTAGCGGTGCCGAGAGGCGTGATTGATCGGTATCAGAACCGCGTTAAGAGCCCGGGAAACATAGGGTTTCGGCAGATCATATTTGCTGGCATACGCAACATTGATCGTGTGCGGGACAGCTACACTCACAACAGCCGTCATTTTCACTGAAGTTGCCAATGCACGGGCGAGCTGCATTATCAGTCTGGATTTTCGAACGGTTTGCATTTTGCACATCCTGCAGCTGATGATTGGAGTCGATCTCAGAGCCCCGGCGCCCCGGAGCGCTCACCAATCATTCTCCCCCTGCACCAACGGTCAGCGGCAATTTCCAGCGATCATCACCGTCGTTCCGTAACTTCCTCGGCAAAACACTTTGCCAGGTCTTGCGGCGCTCCGAGCTTCTTCGCCCAGGATACCAGTTCAGGTTTTTCCGACGGCTCGGCATAGCCGCCCCACACGTCGCGAAACTGCTTCTTTCCGTCGACTGTCTGGAAGAACATCACGCCGTCGTCGCTCACCGGCGTGGAGACGTAGGCGGCGCTCCAGCTGCCGCTCTCCATGATCGTGAAGAACTTTGCCTGAGCGGGCTTGAACTTATTGGTCATCGCCGAGACGACGAGAGGGGCATATTCCTGCTTGCGCGCCTTCGTCACTTCGACCTTTATACCGTCACAGGCGTTATTCGCAGCGAAAGCGGACGTCAGCGCCATTCCCAACCCCGCAAGGCCGACCATAACGATTTTGGCATGTCGCCGGACCAGGCCGCTGAATTCAGACATGATTGGCTTCCTCCTTGTTCGCCCCCGAGTCCGTTAATCGGAATCGTCATCGTCGGATGAATTGTCATCGTCCGGTGTATCGACCTCGCAGCCGATGCCGCGGCAGCCTTGGTAGTTGCCTTGCGTATCGAAGTTGGGATTGCCTTCTCTGTCGTACTGCGGTCTGTCGTCGATACTTTGATCCCCGTCATCAGGATCGTCGACTTTACATCCGAGCCCATGGCAGCCGATGTAACGGCCCCTGGTATCGAAGTTGGGATTGCCGTTCCTGTCGAACTGCGGCCGATAGTCAATCTGTCGGCCACCTTTATGGGGCCGATCAGCCAGGCAGCCCTTTCCGCGACAACCGCCGTAGTCGTCGGTGGTACAACCGGCGACCGCCATCAAAGCAGTGGCCAAGGCCGCACAGATTACGAGTTTCATGATTCATTCCTCCGACTGGCTGGCGGCGGACATCGTCCATATCGGAAGGCCATTGCAGGCGGCGATCCTCGCTTTTGCCGCGAAGGCTGGCGCCAATCGGAGGAGGGCAAAGCTTCGCCAGCCATCAAACGAAAGCCAGGATGTGGGCGATGCATTCGACGACTTAGCCGACGGTTGCCGTAATCTCTTACGTGGGAGGGAACGCTCCCAGCGGGGGCCGCCGCATTAGCGACTGTCAATATTCCTCTCCATGCTTAGTGCCCAGTCCGCCCAAGCATGTTTCAACGATCCGCTGACGCGGCTGTGCTTCCAAGAAATGCATCCGAGTCAGCCTATGACAAGGACAAATCCCAATATCGCAGGATTGAATTTTGCAAATGCTTAATAATTCGGAATCAGCACGGACTATCTTGGCAGATACTAAAATGTGATCAGTAGCAAGATTCCGGAATGCTTCCTTAGTTTTGCTCTCATTAAGCCGAGTTAGTGCAAGTAATATTCTATGTTTTTGTGAATTTTGCGCCCATCTCTACAAAAAAGGCGCGACGATACCACATCTTATACGATCACCCTAATCGCGATCTATTGTGGTATTTTTTCGAACCCAGCCAACCGTTGCGAGGGCCGAAAGAAACGCGCCCCTTTGCCCGCCTTTTCAACGCTGCGGCGTGCCAAATAGGGGCGCAGTGGGGGCGGCACATCCCACAAAAGCTCGCAGAGGCGGCTGCGGCCGACCGGATGCGGCGCCAGCGCCAGATAGGCGAGCAGCGCACACAGCTTGCGCGATTTTGGGAGCCGGCTGATCGACCAGAACATCGCGCAAGGGCATTATCTCGGCGCGCTGATCGCGGCCGAACCGGCACTCGAACTGGTAGCGCCGGTGAGCATCAACATCGTGTGCTTTCGCTACCGCGCGGACGGACTGGGCGGGGAGCGCCTGAAAGCGCTCAATACCGAGATCATGCTGAGGCTGCAGGAAGAAGGCATCGCCGCCATTTCCGACACGACGGTGCATGGCCAGCATAGCCTCAGGGTGGCGATCAACAACCACCGCACCCGGCGCGACGATCTGGACCTGCTGGTGCGGGAGACCGTGCGGCTTGGACTGGAGATTTCAAGGCCTGGCGTGGCTCTTCCTTCTCCCCTTGTGGGAGAAGGTGGACGCGAAGCGGCCGGATGAGGGGTGTTCCAGCTTGATACTGACGGCACTCCGTCCGCACCCCTCAACCGTCTTGGCGCTGCGCGCCAATCCACCTTCTCCCACAAGGGGAGAAGGAAGAAGGAGCGGCGCTGGCCCCGACAATTGGTCGTCTGCAAGGCTACGCCTCGAGCCAGACCTTCTCGAAATGCTGCTCGAGCGATTGGTGCTGCTCGCAGCCATGCACGCCCTTGCGGTAGGTGCGGTAGACCGAGCGCCAGTAGGGCTGGATGATGACGCCGGAATCGCGCAGATTCTGTTCGATCTTGGCCATGAGCTCCTTGCGGGCGCCGGGATCGGGCATCGCCAGCGCCTTGTCGAGCAGACTGTCGAATTCCGGATCGGCGTAGGCGGTCTCGTTCCACGCGGCGCCAGACTTATAAGCGAGCGCCAGCACCTGGACGCCGAGCGGCCGGCCGAGCCATTCCGTGCAGGAGAAAGGATATTTGCTCCAGTCGTTCCAGAAGGTCGCGGCCGGCAGCACGGTGCGCTTGATCTTCAGCCCGGCCTCGCGCATCTGCGCAGCGATGGCGTCGCCGGAGCTCTTCTGCCAGTCGACGTCGACCGAGATGAGTTCGTATTCGTGGTCGGCCTTGCCGGCCTCGGCGAGCAGGGCCTTGGCTTGATCAATGTTGCGGACGGCCGGGCCGATATCGGCATATTCGGGATGCATCGGCCCGACATGATGGTTCTCGGCAGGCTTGCCGCGGTTGTCCATGCCGATCTTCAGCACGGCGGCGTTGTCGACGGCGAGCTGGGCGGCGCGGCGCACCTTGATGTCGTCATAGGGCGGATTGCCGATATTGAACCGCGCGACGATGGTCGAGCCGGTGGCGATTTCCGAATTGCTCAGGCCCATGGAGTCGGTCTGCGCAACCGTGTCGGAGGCGGTTTCGTGATCGGTGTCGATCTCGCCCGATTCGAAGGCCGACAGCATCGCATTGGGGTCGGAGCCGTAGTCCACCCATTTGATGCCGTCGAGGTAGAACTCGCCCTTCCACCATGGCTTGTCTTTGCGGCGGACTTCGGCGCCGACCTCGGCGACCCATGCCACGAGTTCGCAAGGCCCGGTGGTGATCGCCAATGCCTTCAGCGGATCGCCGTCGCCTTCATAGCTGCGGTGCATGATCAGCGCCGGGTAGTCGGCCATGCCGGCGATCAGCGAAATGTCGGGCTTCGGCAAATTGAGCCGCACGGTGACGTCGTCGACGCGCTCGATGCCGCCGTCGACGGGCTTCTTGGTATCGGCGTTGACCAGTGCGCCCAGGCGCGCGGCGACTGAATTGCCGGCGACGGACGCATCACACCAGCGCGTCAGATTGTGGATCACGTCGTCGGCGTTGAAGGTGTCGCCGTTCGACCAGGTGATGCCCTTGCGGACATGCAGCGTCAGGACGCGGGCGTCGTCGCTGGTCTCCCAGCTCTCGAGCAGCCATGGCTCGAAGGTGAAGTCGCGCTTCCAGCGCACCAAATATTCGTTGCACTGGCGGGCGACGTTGGACATCTCGACGCCGTCGAAGGTGCGCGGATCCTTCCAGCCCTTGACGTTCATGGCAACGCGCAAGACGCCGCCGCGCTTCGCCTCCTCGGCCCTGGCCGGTGACGGAGCAAGCCCGCCAAGCGCCAGCGCGCCGGCAGCGCTGATACCGAGCGCAGCCATGGTGGCGAGATATTCGCGGCGGTTCATCTGGCCTTTCTTGAAGCCATCGGCGACGGGCTCGGCCTGCGGATGCAGTTTTCGATCGGTCAGCATGAACTTCATTGTCGTCATTCCCCTGTTGTTGGCACCTCTGCCGATCGCCAAACGCGGGGGACGGATGCGATCGCCGGAGCGCCATTGCCTTGGGGATGATAGGGCGAGCGCCCGTGGGGGAGTGTTCGGACTTCCGCAGTTCTTGTGCGCTGTTCCGCAAGCGGGAGGTCCCCCTCACCCGGATTGCCAACCGAATTGCGAAGGGCAGTTCGGGGCAATCCGACCTCGCCCCCGGGGGAGAGGAGGTCGCCTGCGTTGATGCCAGGCTCTTCTCGCCAGCGGGGAGAAGGTGGACGCGAAGCCGCCGGATGAGGGGGCCTTCGCAACCTCAGTAAGGCCAGTCGCCTTTGTCAAGCGCGGCGATGGCCGCAATGATGCGGGCGAAGGCTTCACCGGCGCGCGGAACGGTTTTGCGGGCGCGCAGGAAACTGTGCACCAGACGCGGCTCCTCGCGCCACCAGGCGCGGCCGCCGGCGGCGAGGATGCAGTCGCGATAGGCCTCGCCGTCGGAGGACAGCGGATCGCACTCGGCCGTGATGATGAAGGTCGGCGGCAGGCCGGAGAAATTGCTGCCTCGGAGCGGCGAAAAGGTCGGATCGTCGGGCGACTGTGCCTTTACGGAGCGCACGTTGCGATAGAATTCGATATCGCGCAACGTCAGCAGCGGCGCTTCGGCGTGCTCGACGCAGGAGCCGGCGCTCTCTTTGCCAACTGGTTCCGGGCCGCCGAGCTCGGGATAGATCAGCACCTGGCCGATCGCATGGCGAGGATGACGGTGTGTCGCCTGTGCCACCGCAGCGGCCAGATTGCCGCCGGCGCTTTCGCCGCAGAGCACTATCGGCAGGCCGGCCGTCGCCGTCGCCCATTCGAATACGGCCAGCGCATCGTCGAAGGCGGCCGGATGCAGATGCTCGGGCGCCAGCCGGTAATCGGCGGACAGCACGGCAAAGCCGGTGCCGGCGCATATCTCGGCGCAGATGTCGTCATGGCTGTCGAGCCCGCCAAGGACGAAGCCGCCGCCGTGATAATAGACAACCATCGCCTGCGGCGCCGTGCCCGCCATCTGGTAACGTCGGACCGGGATCGCACGGTCGCCGGCAGGAACCGCGCTGTCGCTGGCCTTGACACCAGGTGGATAGGGCTCGCGAAACGTCCGGCACATGGCATTATAGACCGCCCGCTGCCTGTCGATCGGCATGTAGACGATTTCGGGCGGATACCACTCGTTGACCCGATCGATATAGGCCCACAGCTCCGGATCGAGCAGCGTCTGGTATTTTCCGCGCCCTCTCGTTCCGGGTCGCTCGGCCCCGGTGATCATCGCTGCGCGATCCCGCTCAGAGCTCGGCGTAGAGCCGGGCAGCATTTTCATAGCTGAAGCGCAGCGGCACCGAGCCCTCGACCTGCCAGGCTTCGACCGTCTCGCCTGCCAGCAGCCGGCAGGCGCCGTCGGTGGTGGTGACGGCACCGCCATAGAGCCGGTTGGCAAGGTTGAGGATGGCCGTCTGGTGCATCGCCGTGCTGCCACTGCCGCAGGCATCCTTGACCAGCAGCACTCGAAACCCGAGCGCCACCGCATCCTTGACGGTGGCATCGATGCAGGCCTCGGTCCAGACGCCGGCAACGACCAGCCACTCGATGCCATCGGCCTTCAACCGTTCGGCGGCAGGCCCCGCGCGGAAGGCGCTGGCATCGGTCTTGACCAGCATCATCTCGCCTGGCGCCGGGCCTACTTCCGCGCAGATGGCAGTCAGCGGATCGTCCTTGTCGGAAAATGCCGACTTGCCGCTGGCCTCGACCGGGTGGAACGGCCGCGCCGTGGCGAGATCGACGATATAGGCCCAGTGATACAAAGGCACATGATTGGCTCGTGCTGCTGTCTGCAGCCGCTGGACGTTGGCGAGGATATCGCCATAGCCTTCGACCAGATAGCGCTTGTCCCGCCGATGCTCCTCCTGGAGATCGATGAACACCGCCGCCACCTTGCCGCGCTTGATCGAGATCGGGCTTTTCATGCAAAACTGCCTGTCAGCACTCAAACCTGCCTGTCAAGGAACTCGTCCTCATAAGGGAAGCGCGACAGAAGCTCGGTGCCGGTCTCGGTGATCAGGATCTCGTCCTCCAGCTTGACGCCCTCACGGCCGCCCTTCTCGCCGATATAGCTTTCGACGCTGACCACCATGCCGGGCACGATGACACCGTCGCGGCCATAGGTCTCGTAGTCCATGGCATGCGCGATGAACGGCGTCTCGCCATGCATGCCGACGCCGTGCATGACCGAGGTATAGCGCTGGTCGACGAAGCGGTCCGGTATCTTCCAGGCCCTTTCGGCAATCTCGCGAAACGCCATGCCCGGCTTGACGATCCCGATATTGTGCTGAACCTGGTCGTGCGCCATGCGGTAGAGCGACTTCTGATAATCCGTCGGCTTGCCCGGTCCGCAACGGAAGGTGCGCGAAAAGTCCGAATAATAGCCGTAGCAGCCGATCGTATCGGTATCGAGCGCCAAGAGTTCGCCCGGCCTGATCTTGCGGCCGCTCGCCTCGTTGAACCACGGATTGGTGCGCTGGCCCGAGGTCAGCAGCCGGGTCTCGATGAACTCGCCGCCTTGCCGGATGACCTCACCATACATGATGGCGAACAGCTCGTTTTCGGAAACGCCAGGTTTGATCGCCTCGCGCACGGCATAGACCGCAGCCTCGGCACCAGCCATCGACACCTGCAGGCATTTTACTTCCTCGGGCGTCTTGACCGCGCGCACCGCCAAAATCTCGCCCTGGCAATCCCGCACCTCGCAGCCGCGCTTTTCGAGCGCCAGTGCCTGGAGATGACTGCAGCGGTCAAGGCCGAGCTTCATCGAGCCGCCGCCATGCGCCTTGAGCAATTCGGCGATCTCATCGGCGAACGGGCCGGCGGTCTCGTCGTCGCGGCCTGACACCGACGACCAGACCAGCTTGGACGGACGCGCTTCGTCGATCGTGTCGAGCACCATCGAGACATGGTAGCTCTGCGGATATTCGAACAGCACGATCGGCCCTTCGGTGGGTATGAAGAAATAGCGCGTCGAGTTGCGCAGGAAATAGCCGAACATGTTGCGCGAACCGGTGGCGTAGCGCTGGTTGTAGGGGTCGAACAAAACGACGCCGCCATAGCCGGCCTCGCGCATCCAGGCGCGCAGCCTGGCCAGCCGGCCCTTGCGCAGCGCGTCGGCGTCGATGAAGGACGGCTCGGTGTCCGACAGCCACATGCCGCCGGCCGGATCCGCCGCCGCCGGATGGCGCATGCGATCCCTAAAGTCGACATCCTCGGTGCTGTCGGGGTCAAAAACGACGATGCTCATGGGTGCCTCCTGGAAGCGGCGAGGATGGGCCATGCGCCGCGTAGAGGCTGTGCGAGATACCGCAGATGTTGTGCGAAATACCGCTTGAAGTCGTTCCGTAGCGTTCTACGGCGCCCCCCTCTGTCCTCCGGACATCTCCCCCTCAAGGGCAGGGCTATCGCATATGAGTGATGGCATTGATGAGATAGTCGTCGTTCCAGGCGCATTTCTTGATGCGATGGCTGATGGGAACTTTGGCAGCATCGG
>NZ_JAMYSQ010000019.1:0-132894 GCF_040321995.1 Mesorhizobium sp. M0207 | reverse complement strand
CCCCGGGGGCACCCGGGGTTGCAAATTGGGCACCCCGGCGCGGGCGTGGGCCCGCGCAACACCGTCAAGCACTGGTTGTTACCCACCCGCGGCCGGGGGTTTTCCCCCGCGGGACCACTTCCTGTTGCCGGACTCCAGCTTAGCAAGGGGGTGAATTATAGTCATGGGCCCCACCATCAAAGTCGTGCGATGCGCTGAGCCGGGCAGGCTGGTGTTTGAGGAGCAGCAGGCACCAGGCACTCCGCCCGAAGGCTGGGCACTGATCAATGTCGCCTATGTCGGGATATGTGGAACCGACTTCCACATCTTCGAGGGCAGGCATCCTTATCTCGCCTATCCGCGCGTCATGGGCCATGAGGTTTCGGGAACAATCGCGGCAATCAACGCGCCGGTGGACCTGTCGGTTGGAGAGCAAATCCACGTCAACCCCTATTTTGCCTGCGGAAATTGTGCCGCCTGCCGCCAGGGAAAGCCGAACTGCTGCATGTCGATCGAGGTGCTTGGCGTGCACCGTGACGGTGCCATGAGCGAGCAGATTCTCGTGCCGGCGCAGAACTTGATACCAGCGGCCGGCCTGTCACCGGTCGAGGCTGCCACGGTCGAGTTTCTGGCCATCGGTGCTCACGCGGTGCGCAGATCCATGGCGGGGCCGGGCATTCGCACCTTGGTTATCGGCGCCGGGCCGATCGGCCTTGGCACCGCGCTTTTTGCGCGCATAGCGCAACTCAACGTGACCGTCATGGACGTCGATGCCGAGCGGCTGGCCTTTGCCGCAAGACAATTAGGCTTCCTGGTGATCGACGGGTCGAAGGGATCGATCGTCGAAACGATAGCGGAGCGAACTGCGGGAGCAGGTTTCGACGTCGTCTTCGACGCCACGGGGAACAGCCGTTCGATGCAGTCTGCCTTTGCCTATGTTGCCCATGGTGGCGTCATGGTGATGGTCAGCGTCGTGCCGGACGACATAACCTTCTCAGATCCAGAGTTCCACAAGCGGGAAATGATGCTGATCGGCAGTCGCAACGCGACGCGTAGCGATTTCCAGCACGTCATTGCCTCGATCCGCGCTGGAAAAATACCAATCGACCGACTCGTCACCCATCGCACTACCCTGCGAGACAGCCCACGCGATATTGCGATCTGGGCGCAGCAGAAGTCCGGTCGGATCAAGGCTGTTGTCGACGTGGCTGGAGCTGGCTGACGTCGGCAAACACAATCAAGATATGTGACCGCAGCCCTGATGCTGCATTGTGGGAGGGGGAGTTGCTCGGTGACGCCAGGCTAAGCGGCGCGCTTGACACAGTATTCGGAGTGGGTTTCCTAAGTGAACAATTGTCCCTGCCGAACTGGCTTGGCGTTTCACTGATTGCAGCGGGCGCAGTTCTCGTCGCATACAAAGGTTGAAGCCGTGAAGCGACGATCCTTCCGGCACAAAATGCGTTCACGCCAAGTCCGCCGGGTATTCGCATCGTTTGAGTATCCGACGTCGCTATTTTATATGATGCGTGATGTTTGATGCGCACCAAGCAGGGCAACATGAGAACCACACTGGCGATCGATGACGATGTCCTGGTTGCAGCCAAGGCCACCGCCCGGCAGCAGGATCGCAGCCTCGGCGAGGTCATCACCGATCTCGCCCGGCGCTCGCTGCGTCGGCCTCAAGCCGGCGGCGAGCGCAACGGGATTCCTCTACTGTCGCCTCGGCCGGATGCACCTCCCGTCACGCTTGAGACGGTCAACGCCTTGCGAGACGAACTGCCGTGACGTGCTCGATGTCAATGTGCTGATCGCACTGATAGATCCTGGCCACGTCGCCCATGACGACGCGCATGGAGTTCGAAGAGACCGGTAACTCGGCATGGCTACGTGTCCCATCACCGAAAACGGCGTCCTGCGCATCGTCGGCAACCAAAGATATCCCAATTCTCCCGGCTCACCAGCTGTTGTTGCGCGAATCGTTACCAAGTTGCGGACCCTGCACGGGCACAGCTTCTGGCCCGACGATGTGAGCCTGGTTGGCTCCGGCGACATTGATGCAGCCAAAATCCTGACCTCGGCGCAGGTGACGGCTACGTACCTTCTCGCGCTCGCCAAGGCGCGCGGCGGCCAACTTGCCAGCTTTGACCGCAAGCTGTCAGCGGCGGCCGTGAAGGGCGGGAAGTCTGCACTGCATCTGATTCCAACAAGGTAGAGACTCTTCGGTGCGGTCTACCTCCGATCTTCTCGGGTTTCTTCGGCGAGAAAGTCGCGGAGGTCCAGAGTCAGCACGGAATCGAGAGCGTCAAAGACTTCTGCACGTCGAACAACATAGGCAGGTGGTCGAGCGAAGAGGTCAATTGCCATTCGCGAGCGGCCCGAGAATTTGGACTCCCTGGCGGCGTGCGGCAAGTGCGAGCTTCCGATCGAGGGTGGCCAGCGGCAACTCGGTTTCGATTGCCAGCGCCAGATAGGCGGCGTCATAGGCGCTGAGCCCGTGCGAAGCCGCTAATGTCAGCACTGCGCCGTCCGACCCGCCGCCGGCGTCCTCCAGCGGCAATCGGCGCAGCCGTGCCATGGTGGTGGCAGCTTCGCCCGCCGCGATGCGGCCACGCCGCTCGGCCATCAATACGACGTTACGCGCCTCGTGCCAGAACAGGGAAAGGACAGGCGCCGTTGCTCCCGGCAATCGTCGCATCAGGGCGGCCGCCGCCTCACTGTCTTCATCAGGAAGAATCCAGGCAACGGCCATGGAAAAGTCGACAACGAAAGGCATCAGACGATGATCGCCATCAAGCGCGACGCCCTTCATCGCGCCAGGCCCGAATTTCGTCCTGCGTCACGGGCTTGGCGCGAGCGCGGGCAGCGCTGATCTCTTCGATCACGGCTTCGACATCGTTGCGCCGTTGAATCCGCGACAGTTTAGCGATGGGATCGTTGCCGCGCGAAATAATCACCTCCTCGCCGGCTTCTACCCTTGAAAGCAGTTCCGAGAGATGCGTTTTGGCCTCGCCAACTTTCACCGTGATGGTCATTTTCCTGTCCTTGCGCGCGTCGGGTCAACGTGGCGAGCCGTGTTCATTACCGAGCTGAGTGTAGATTGCTCGACAATCGCGCTTGCACGCGACGATAGGCGCAATCCTGCCCCTTGGTCAAGGCTTGGTCAAGTCACTGCCGACCCCTCGCACGCCGCAAGGCGGGCCGTCTCTTGACAAGGTGAAATCGTTCTGGAGCAACGGCTTCTGATCATGCGCAGTGTCTGATTTTGCGGGCGGAATCTTGCGCAACTTGTCGCGGTTATCGCACTCCAGTGGATCGCGAGTGGCTATCTGACCATAGTTTGCGGGGCATTCTTCTTCGGGCGTTCGCGCTTGGAGGCGCAGCGCCGACCTCTCGCCGTCTCTGTTGCCGTAGCACGACAACCCGATCACGCGGCTCTTCCCCAGGCCCGCGACCCATCTGGACAGTTCGGCCTTGCCCCAAATTGCCCTTTCAGCTGAAACGATTAGGGCGGAACGTTGCAAGCATGGGATGCGGATTGCCAGAGGCGATTTCTTTGGCAAGCAATTCGCCGACGATCAATCCAAGCGTGGCGCCGCTGTGGCTGAAGGCGACGTGAAGTTCGGCAACGGTCTCGACGCAGCCAAGCACTGGCTCGCCGTCGCCGGGGATGGGCTTCGGGCCAACTGCATAGGCAGCGAGTTGGAGCCGCGGATTGCCCTCGAGCACCGCACTAGCCTCCTCGAGCAGTCCTTTGACGGTCTTGTCGTGCACGGTGTAGGTTCCGTCAGAGTTGACCACGACTTCTTCCTCCGACCACGCCGAATCCAAAACAAGTGCGCCGTCCGGCGTCGGGCGAACCGCCACGCGGGGCGTATTCAGCACGGCACGGAGCTCGGTCTTGATCGGCTTGGTCTTCAAGAGAAGTGAAATTGGCGTGGCGTCGGGGACACGAACTCCGATCTCTGCGAGCATGATAGGCGTCGCTGGCCCGACCGCAAGGACCACTGCATCCGCCTTTACCGGCACACCGTCGGCAGTGACGACGCCACGCGCGCGACCACCTGTGGCATCTATCCGGACGCGTCCAGCGTCCCGAACAAACTTGCCGCCGCTGGAGCGGAACTCATTGAGCAGCAGACTGATCAAACACGGCAGGTCAACCCATCCTTCGCCGGGATTGAAGATGGCACCCTGGGCGGTAATTGCGCTCGCGTTGACGCCGGGCACCACTGCACCGACTTCGGCAGGGCCGAGCAGAAGCGCGTCATAACCAATATCCTGCTCCAGCTGGCAGACGGACGCGATCTGGTTCGTCTCGTCATCCGCATCCCAGGTGAGGCCGCCGTCAAAGCGAAGCCACGATCCCGTTTCCGGCCTTGTGGCGGCCAGGGTCCGATAACGGTCGATGCCTGCAAGCCTCAAGCGGTGGTAGGCAGTGTCCGCACGTCGCGCTGAGTTCAGCCAGGAAAGTGAACGGCCGGATGCACCGTTGGCTGGCGCGCCGTCGTTGACAACCGTTACATCAAGGCCAAGACGAGCAAGGTGCAATGCGGAAGAGATGCCGAAGATGCCCGCGCCGATAACAACAACATGGCGCGGCTTTGGTGATGCGGTCATAGAGAAATCCTTCTTCGCAGAAGCCGGGCTGGGAGTTGTTGGATGGCTGCAGAGCGCGGCGGAATTAATAGTCGGTGAGCTTCTTCATGTAGCGCCGGCCCTCAAGCATTGGACGGCCGCGCAGGGCGGCCAGCTCGTAGGCAAAACGCCAAAGCGTGTCGAAGAACACCAAGGGCACGAGATAGGGTTTGATGTGTTCGGACATACCGCTGAGGTCGAGTTCCGCTCCATCGAGCACCAGGACGTTTTCCCGGCTGCCGTACTTGAAAAGGAAGTCTCGGGCGCGTTCGGGAAGGCTCCGCGTTTCGTCCAAACCCAGCAAGACCACGAAGCAAGTATCCCGGTCGACCACCTCAAATGGGCCGTGAAAGAACTCGTTGGCGTGTATGGCCTGCGAATCGTACCACTGCATCTCCATCAACACGCAGATGGCGTACGAATAGGCCGCACCATAGCTGGCACCGCTGGCCAGTGTGTAGATCGCATTGCGCGGCGCGAAACGGGGGGCGAAGGCCTGAAACCGGTCGGCATAGGTCCGGTGCGCACGCTCGATCGCCGGCTGAAGATGGCTCAGGCTCGTCAGCAGATCGGCAGTTAGCCCGGCATCCTCCCGAGCATCGATCAGGCCGGCGAGCAACATATAGAGCACGCCGTAGTTGCTGCAGGCTGAATCGATTGCTTTGCCCGTCGTGTAGGAGGCCTGGTAGGCGACTGCGTGGTCGACCGCCAGCGCGAGGGGCGATATCTGGTCGAGCGTCATGCCGATTGTCGTTGCGCCTCGATCCTTTGCATGATTGGCCGCTCGCACAGTTTCGCGGGTGGTGCCGGTCTGCGAGCAAAGGACAACGAGCGCGTCAGGTCCCAACCGTCGCGGGTCTCGGCAGACGAACTCATCCGCGTTGTAGATGTCGCAGGCGAATGTGCCGCTGTGACGGTCGACGAAGTATTTGCCTGCCATCATGATCGAGAGCGAACCGCCGCACGCCACGAGGAATAGGTGCGAAAACTGCGTGCCCGCCGTAGCGGTCAGGGCGCGTTCCACGTCGGAGGGCAGGGCGGAAATCATGAGCTTCCTCGTCTCGTTGGCAGAGCTAGGGGCGGGCCCACAATTGACAGGTGGGCGGCCACTGTGCGAACGTTATCACACCCTTTAAACTGAAAGTCCTGCAATGGTCAAGATTGCCGCGATAGGCGATAACGTGGTCGATTGTTATCTTGCTCGCGACGAGATGTATCCTGGTGGAAATTGCCTCAATGTCTCGGTTTATGTCAGCCGCTTCGGCGGGCGATCGGCCTATGTCGGAGCGATCGGCAAAGACCGGGCAGGGGACCTTATCTGCACTGCACTGGCGTCGGAGCGCGTGGACATCACCCGATTACGGCGTCTCGAGGGACCGACCGCTTACTGCCTCATAGGTCACCGCAACGCCGATCGGATTTTCCTGGACTTCGATCTCGGAGTTTCGGTGTTTACGCCGACGCAAGAAGATCTGGATTTTCTCTCGGGCTTTCAGGCCGTCCACATCGGCCAGTCCAGCGGTTTGGACCCGTGGGTTGCCGCTGTATCAAGTAAGTCACTGTTGTCTTATGATTTTTCCACGCGACGGGACCCGGGACATCGACGCGAGATTGGACCCTATTGCTATCTGGCTTGTGTCTCGGGTGACGGTCTCGACGACAAGGAATTGGCCGCAATCGCGGCCGAATTGCTTGCACGTGGTTCAAAGTGGGTTCTTGTGACTCGTGGTCGAGCCGGCGCGGTGCTTCACGGCGACACCGTCTCTTACCGAACCCCGGCGCGGTTGGTCAAACCCGTCGACACCCTGGGCGCGGGCGACACCTTCATCGCCAGAACGCTATTCGGCCTGCTTAAGAAAGAGGCGCCTCAAGACATTCTCGGCCATGCCGCAGAGGCGGCTGCTGCTACCTGCCGGTACTACGGGGCAATCGGCCATGCGACAGCAATCGACCTAGGAAAGATGACGCCGGAGATCCCCCAGGCTTAAGACTGGAAAACCATCTAGCTGCGAAATTCTCCGAAACAATTGACGCGAGAAATGGACAATGCTAGATCAAATGATAACGTTCTCACCTACCTGGGCCGAACGCCATCTAAGAGCGTTTTGATAGATGAGACGTCGAGTGGGATCGCAAGGCCGAGTTCGGCCAATCGTAAGAGGAGAAGACATGCACACGAATTCGAGCAGGCGCCAACTTGTGAAATCCGGTCTGGCGCTGACGATCGCGCTGTTGACAGGACTCGGCACGTTGGCCTCGTCAACTCAGGCAAACGCGGCCGACAACCCCTACAACCTCATCGACCCGACGGTGATCAGCGTCGGAACCATGGGCGATGCGAAACCCTATGTCTTCACCGACGCCAACGGTAACTTCACTGGCTTCGACGCCGAACTCTTCCGTGATGTGGCGCGCCGGCTCGGGTTCAAGGAGGAGCAGATCGTTTTCACCGGCCAGGAATTCTCGGCGCTGCTGCCCTCCGTTGCCAACGGCCGCTTCGACGTCGCTGTCGCCGCCATCGGCACAACGGCGCAGCGCAAGAAGACCGTGGATTTTGGCGACGGCTATCTCGCCGGCTACCTGTCGATCATTTCGGCGGATCCGGCACTGACGAGCAATGAGAGCACCGCCGGAAAGCGCATCGGCGTGATCCAGGGAACGCTGCAGGAAATCTATGCCGAGAAGAACCTCAAGGGCGACATTGTCAAATTTCCCGACAACAACACTGCGGTGGCGGCGCTGAATAACGGGACGATTGATGGCCATTTCACTGACTATGAGTCGGCCAAGCAGTATGTGGAGCGCTATAAGAACCTGAAGATTACAATGAACGTGCCGTCCTTCGACGCGCCGGCCGGGTTCGTGGTCAAGAAAGGCAACGATGCCTTCCGCGAGGCGCTCAACAAGGCGCTGCGCGAGGCCATGGACGATGGCACCTGGAAACGGCTGCATGAGAAGTGGTTCCCGGGCACTCCGATGCCGGATCAATATCTGCCCAAGAAGTAAATTCGCGCGTATTCATTTTCGTTTCCGGCCGGGCCCGTCAGCAACGGTGCCCGGCCGAGTTATAGATGGACTTGATATGAGCTGGTTCGATACCTTCGCCCGCAGCTTCCTTGATTTCCAGGCGATGGCAGAAGTTCTGCCAAACATGGTGATGGTCGGCCTCAAGAACACTTTGATCCTGGCCCTTGCCTCGACGTTTTTCGGGACGCTGATCGGTATCGTCCTCGCAGTCATGGGGATTTCAGACAACCGGCCGCTGAAACTCCTTGCCCGAGTCTACACCGATATCTTCCGTGGGCTTCCTGCCATTGTCACAATCCTGATCATTGGCCAAGGCTTCGCGCGGTTGGGCCGAGATATGTTCGGTCCATCGCCTTATCCGCTGGGCATTCTGGCGCTCAGTCTGATCGCCGGAGCCTACATCGGGGAGATTTTCCGCGCCGGCATTCAGAGCGTCGAGCGGGGTCAGATCGACGCCACGCGCACTCTCGGTATGACGTATGGCCAAGGCATGCGCCTGGTGGTAATCCCGCAAGGCATCCGTCGCGTCCTGCCTGCACTGGTCAACCAGTTCATCGGCAATGTCAAAGACTCCAGCCTGGTCTATTTCCTTGGTCTGCTCGCCTCCGAACGCGAACTGTTCCGCGTCGGCCAGGACCAGGCTGTGCTGACCGGCAACTTGTCGCCGCTATTGCTGGCCGGAGTGTTCTATCTCGTGATCACGGTGCCGCTGACCCATCTCGTCAACTACATCGACGCGCGCATGCGCGTCGGCAAACGAATAACCGCCGTGCAGAGTGGCCTCCAAGAGGTCGCCGAGCTTGCCGAAGCCGTCGTGCCGGGAGCAGCGACGTTGCCTGCAGCAGCGCCCACACGCTTCAAGGGTGGCGGCATCGAGGTCAAGAATATCGACATGGCCTACGGCGCCGTCCAGGTGCTGCATGACGTCAGTCTGAAAGTGGAGCCCGGGACCGTCACCTGCCTCATCGGTCCGTCCGGATCGGGCAAGTCGACCTTGCTGCGCTGCCTCAACCGTCTCGTAGAATGTCAAGCCGGTGACATTCTGCTCGACGGCGAAAGCATCTACAAGCAGACCCCTGACCAACTCCGGCGGCGCGTGGGCATGGTTTTCCAGCAGTTCAATCTGTTCCCCGACCGTAGCGCGCTCGCCAACATCACCTTGGCGCTGCGCAAAGTTAAACGCATGTCGCGCGAGGAGGCTAATGACGCGGCCTTGGCGAAGCTAAATGAAGTAGGACTGCTGGAGCGTAAGGACCATCGGCCGGCCAATCTCTCCGGCGGGCAACAGCAGCGGGTGGCCATCGCGCGTGCGCTCGCCCTCGAACCCGAAATTATGCTGTTCGACGAAGTCACCAGTGCGCTCGATCCGGAATTGGTCAAAGGTGTCTTGAACTTGATGGCCGATCTCGGGCGGGGCGGGATGACGATGGTCGTCGTTACACACGAGATGAATTTCGCTCGCAAGGTCGCGAACCAGGTCGTGTTCATGGACGAGGGGCGGATCGTCGAGGCAGGCCGGCCAGAAGACCTATTCGACAATCCGCAGAGCCCGCGTCTTCGACGCTTTCTGTCGGAGGTGCTGTGATTCAAATGGTGTGCGCAGCGGCGGGTTCTGCGGTGTTCGGCCTTGCCGGGCGTGCCTAACTGCCGCTAGTTCGTCGCCACGACGTTGCATGGTCGGCGGGACTTGCTGGGTGACTCAAAGATCCAAAAACGCAACTATCATCGAAGTCGCTCGCCGGGCTGGAGTGAGCTCTGCCACGGCTGGGCGCGTGCTTGGTGACTACGGGTACAGCAGCCCTGAGGTCCAGGAGAAGGTGCGCGCCGCGGCATCTGCGCTGGGTTATCGGCCCAATCGCCTGGCCAAAGGTCTGATCACCGGTAAGACCCAGACTATCGGCGTTGTCGTAGGCGACATCGAAAGCCCATTCTATGCAAGCGTGCTGCGCGGAATAGGGGACGTCGCGCGCCGTGGCGGCTTCGGGGTTATCGTTACGAATAGTGACGAAAATGCCGAACTCGAGCGAGAGGCAGTGCAGCTGCTGTTGGAAAAGCAGGTCGATGGTTTAGTCGTCTCATCGACCTTCTTGGACAAGCCGGATCATCTTCGTGACGCAGTCGCGGCCGGCTGTCCCGTCGTGCAGTTCGACCGCATCGTGGCGGGCATGGAAACCGATTCGGTCGTGGTCGATAACGTTTCTGTAACGCGTAGCAGCATAGCGGCGATCATCGCCGCCGGACACAGCCGCATCGGAATATTGGCGGAACTCGGGCCGGACCAACGCGATGATGTTGGCTCCTTTGTGACAAACGCTGATCTCTCCAGCTCCGACGTTCGCTACCATCATCCAAGCTGGCAACGGTTGTTGGGTTATCTCGAAGCCCATCGCGCTGCGGGCATTTCGCCGGATCCGCAGTTGATCCGCCGCGTGGCGGTCTATTCCAGCGAGGCAGCCCGAAAGGAGGCACTCGATCTGCTGACAATGCGCAATGCGCCGTCCGCCCTGTTTACCGCCGACGGTGTGATGTCGACAGGCGTTCTGGAGGCGACATCCGCACTGAAGCTTGCGATTCCGGGAGAGGTTTCGCTGCTTTGCTTCGACGATCTCGACTGGATGCAGTTCGTGGCCCAAGGTATCACAGCCATCGCGCAGCCGGCGCATCTGATCGGGGCGACGGCAGCCGAGCTTCTCTTGAAGAGGCTGGCTGGCGACACCGCACCGTTTGAACACCGTGTCCTCGCGGCTCGCCTGGTGAACCGTAATTCGATTGCGGTTCATCTCAACCGCAACGCCCCTGATCCGGCCGCGACGGTGTAGCTGGAGCCGAATTGCCGCGCCTCTTTGTGTCGAGGTCGATCCCATGCAACGGCTGAATGATAGCTCAAGCGTATTGCTGGGTAGGACTTTTGTCGCTTGCGATGCCCAGCGTGAGCTGCGCCAGAAATCGGGCGAGCCCATCCGGGTTCCGAGACCTAATCACGTGCGGTCGCAGTAGTATGGCTTGGTCGTTGAACGCAAAGGCTGCCCGATTTCGTTCCGCGATGGGTACAATTATAGATCAAGCAAAATGTCGCCTTGTGGGCGGCTGCAGCACGCCAGGATGTAGCCTGCCGATTTATCCTCCAAGGTCAGTCCGCCTAGGTCATCCATGACGACTTCGCCAGACAGCTTGGCGATCCGGCACGTACCGCAAACTCCCTGCTGGCAAGCGGTTGGGACATAGACGCCACATTGGCGCGCCGCTTCCAGCAGGGTCTCTCCGGGCGCGCAGTGATATGCAAGGCCGGAGCGGGCGAAGCGGACCGAAGACAAAACCTTTGAATCCGATAGCGAACGCGAAATGTTGCCGCCCCCGAAGCTCTCCTCATGATACTGTGAAGGGGCGAGCCCGATTGCATCGAGGCAGCTGCGTGCAGCCTTTATGTAGGATTCCGGCCCACAGGCAAAAATCGTGCGGCTATGGAGATCGGGAACCAAGGTCAGGAGCATCTCACTGTTAATTCGCCCGGTTGGACCCGTCCAGGCCGGGTCTCCATGACTGCAAATGCAAGTCACATGAACATTGGGAAAGCGAGCGGCAAGTGCGTCCAGTTCGAGCCGAAAAATGATGTCGTCCGGCGTTCTCGCACTATGAATGAAGTGGATATCCTGGTTTGCTGCGCGGTCGGTAAATGCCCGCAGCATCGACATGACGGGAGTTATCCCGCTGCCACCTGAAAGGAAGAGGGACTTTGCATGCGGCAGATCGTCGAGATTGAACGAGCCGAGCGGCCCTTCGATCTCGATCCCATCGCCCGGCTTCAAATTGTCATGGAGCCAATTCGAAACGAGCCCGCCCGGCGTCCGTTTCACGGTGATCTGCAGGTCGAGCGGTCGCGTCGGCGGTGATGAAACAGAGTAGGAGCGTGTCACCGCGGCCCCCTCGATCCTCAGGTGCACCACAGCATATTGGCCAGCGCTGAAGCAGAACATCCGATCTGAAGCGGGTGTGAGAACGAATGTTTTCACATCGTGCGTCTCGTCGATCACGCGTCGGCAGAGCACAAGCTGCGGCGTGGGCTGTGCCCACTGCCGGTGAAGCTTTGTTGGGGCGAAGCCGGGGGCTCCTAAGGCCGCGTGTGCGTTCATTATTCAACTCGGGTTTGAAGTCGAGCCAAGATGCCACTTCAAAACCCGCTGAACAGCCGCGCAATCCTACCTTTATGATCGGTAATTTCGATTAAACTTCCAGGGACATTACAGCCACCTGGAGAGCTCGGATGCCCTTGCGAATAATGGGTTCGTGTTTGCGGCGCGCAAGGATCGCGGTGTGGACTGGCTGGTGCAGCGTCGGCGCTCCCTCGACGAGGAACGATGGGAGCTCGGCCGTGAACCGGCGCGCATCGTCGCTGCGCATGTAGCAGGTGCCGCCCGTTCGTCGCAGCATGATCTCCGCCAGAGTTTCCGATCCCGTCGAAAGCCGGCAGATCGCAAGCTCGGCCAGCAGCTCTGCGTGCGTCTTTTCCAGCACCGCGGTGTAGCCTGGGCGAATGTAGGTTTCAGGGTCGACATCAGACAGCGTTCTGGCAGCCGTCGAAACCATCACATATTCCTCGACCATCAGATGCTCGTAGGCGATCTCAGGCAGGTAGCGAGGCGCATAAAGCACGGCAATATCGAGATTTCCCATGCTTAGGTCGCTGACCATCTGGTTCGAATAGTCCGACTCGACATGGATCGAGGATTTTGGAAGCGCCTGGCACAGTGTCTCGACCCATCCCGGCAGGACCGAACGGGTCATCCCCACCTGTGCGGCGATGCGCAACGTGCCCTCGAAACGGTTGAACGCTCGCACATCGTGTCGAGCTTGCGACCACGTCGACAGCAAGGATCTGGCATAGGCTTCGAACCGCCGCCCGGCGGCTGTCGGCTCAGCGCCGGCGCGCCCGCGCAGAAAGAGCTCGGACCCGATCGCGCTCTCCAGATTCTTGATGCGGGTGCTGATCGTCGACTGGGTCAACCCCAGCCGGTCGGCGGTACGATTGAAATTTCGCGACTCGATGATGTCGAGAAAGGTTTCGATGTGATCTAGCTGCACATGACCTCCGATCGAAAAAGTCGATCATATTGCGCAGGATCATAAGCTTGATCAGACAATACTCAAGGCGGAAGCTGCACGCGGTGAAATCGGCCGGCAGATCGTCCAGGCTGAAGCTACGGAGCTGAGCAACGTGTTCATAGTCGACTGCGATTGTCACAATTACTGGTCGAGCGCGACTGTATTGGAGCCTTACCTTTCCGGCCTATGGAAGGACATGTTCGTTGAAGGCGAGAAGACAGGTCCCGTTGGCGCCTTCCCGCATGGCCATCGTCCCTGGTTTCATCCGCAGGACTTCTCACGCAAGGACGTCCGTCCGAAAACAGAAGCCGACAACTATCTCATCATGAAGGAAAAACACCTCGACAAGTACAAGGTCGACGTGGCGATCCTGACCGGCGATGAGCCGATCGAGGCTTCCACCCTCGCCAATCCCTATTATGCCAGCGCCCTCGTCAGCGCCTACAATGACTATCAGATCGACCAATGGCTGCCGAAGGACGATCGCTTCATGGGCTCGATCATCGTCGCGCCACAGGATCCGAAGCTCGCGGCCGCCGAGATACGCCGTCTGGGCAATCACCCGCGCATGGTTCAGGTTCTCGCTTCGCAAGGCTCCGTCAAGCCCTATGGCGATCCGTTTTACCATCCAATTTATGAGGCTTGCGCCGAGGTGGGGCTGCCCTTTGCCATTCATCTGGGCGGCCATGGCGGCGTGAATTCGACCGCGATTGCTCCGGCCCCGACGACATTCTTCTGGGAGACCCATGCCATCCTGCACATGTCGGCCATTTCGCATGTCGCAAGCATGATTGCGCATGGCGTCTTCGAAAAATGGCCGGACCTCTACTTCGTGGTCATCGAATGCGGCGTCGCCTGGGTGCCATCGGTATTGTGGCGCCTGGACGCCGACTACAAAGCCCTACGCAAAGAGACGCCATGGCTAAAGATGCTGCCGTCCGAATATTGCCGGCGCAACATCCGCTTTTCCACGCAGCCGCTGGAGCAGCCCGCAAATATTCAGCATCTCTGGTCCACTCTCGAGGCGATGGACGGCGAAAATACGCTGATGTTTGCCTCCGACTATCCCCATTGGGACTATGACGATGCCAACACGCTGCAAATCCCTCCTGCCTGGAAGAGCAAGATCATGGGGCTGAATGCGCTGGAGGTTTACAAGCGCATCCCGCGCGCGCAAGCGGCGAATGCTGCCTGAGGAAGCAGACGATGCCCGAGAAGACATACATCTGTAGAGTCGAAGAGATCGAAACCGGATCTCCCTTCATCGCCAAGATCCGCAGCCTTTCGGTCGGCGTTTTTCGCATCGGAGATTCATTCCACGCGCTGCTGAATGTTTGTCCACACCGCGGCGCTCCCCTTTGCGAGGGGCCGCAATGTGGAACAACTGCACCGGTCGAAGAGGCGCAGTTCATCTATCACCGCCAAAACGAGATCGTGCGCTGCGCCTGGCATGGCTGGGAATTTGATATCAAATCGGGCGCGGCCCTGGTCGATCCGTCCGTTCGCGCGCGCACATTTCCAGTAACGGTCGAGGCGGGCAGCATCTATGTGACGGCCTGATTGAGGTACGGATTCGAAAAGTAGCAGAAAGGGTGATCGCGGCTAACGGGCAGATTTCTTCACAGGGTGCGGCACGAACAATAACGCGGAAAATCCGCAATGGGAGAGTCAAATGTCAGAATGTGGATACAAGCTTGGTATCGCTCAAAGCCTGATCGGTCGCGGCAAGATTTCCCGTCGCGACTTCATTCAGCTTGGGCTGGCCGCTGGGCTGACGGTCACCGCTGCGGATAAGCTCTTCGTCAGCACGGCCCGGGCCGAACCGCTGCAGGGCGGCTTCGCCAAGCTCGGAATGGCACATGGCGCGACGACGGATTCGATCGATCCGGCCGGCTACCCGGACACCTTCACACAGACAGCGTTCTCGGGCTCGATGTCCAACAGCCTCACCGAGGTCGACGCCAAAGGCAACGTCCAACCGGACCTTGCCGAGAGCTTTGAATCGTCCGATGGCGCCAAAACCTGGGTCTTCAAGCTTCGCAAGGGCGCAACCTTCCACAACGGCAAGAATGTGACGGCGGACGATGTCGTGACTTCGCTTCGCTATCATATGGGCGACGAAACTAAGTCGGCGGCGAAGCCGCTGCTTGAGCCCGTCGCCAGCATTAAGGCGGATGGCCCCGAAACGGTTGTCTTCACGCTGAAAAGCGGCAACGCCGACTTCCCCTACATCATGAGTGACTACCATCTGGTCATCATGCCGGCCAAGGACGGCAAGGCGGATTGGGGATCGGGCGTTCGCACCGGCGCTTTCGTGCTTGAGAATTTCCAGCCCGGCGTTTCGGCCAAACTCAAGCGCAATCCGAACTACTTCAAGAACGGCAAACCCTATCTCGACGAGGTGGAGTTCATCGCCATCACCGATCTCGCCGCTCGCATGGCCGCGCTATCGACGGGGGAGGTGGACTATATTGGCCGCGCCGACCTTAAGACCCTCGGCATGTTGAAACGCAACCCCAAGGTGGAGATCGTCGAGGTCACCGGCTATGGCCATTACACCTTGCCGATGAATGTCACGATGGCGCCGTTCGATAATCCGGATGTCCGGATGGCCTTAAAGTGGGCGATCAACCGTCAGGAGATCGTCGACAAGATCTTTCTCGGTCACGCCACTGTGGCCAATGACAACCCGATCGCGCCGGCGATTAAATTCGCCACGAATCCGCAGCCGCAGCACAGTTTCGATCCGGAGAAAGCCAAGCATTATCTGAAAAAGGCTGGAATGGAGAAACTGAAGGTGGACCTCTCGGTCGCCGATGCCGCTTTTGCAGGCGCGGTGGACGCGGCTGCGCTGATCCGCGAGACGGCAGCCCAGTGCGGTATCGACGTAAACGTCGTGCGCGAGGCCGAGGACGCCTATTGGGACAATGTCTGGCTCAAGAAACCTTGGTGCGCTTCCTATTGGAGCGGTCGCGCGACGGCCGACTGGATGTTCACGCAAGCCTTCGCCGCCGATTCCAGCTGGAACGAGTCGTTCTGGAAAAATCCCCGCTTCAACGAGTTGCTTGTCCAGGCGCGCGCCGAGACGGATGAGGCCAAGCGGGCGGCAATGTATGCCGAGATGCAGCAACTGACGCATGATGATGGCGGCAGCATCGTGCTGGTCTTCAACAATTTCGTCAGCGCCAAATCCAACAAGCTCGCACATGGCGAAGTGGCGCCGAACTGGGAGAACGATGGACTGAAGATGGCCGAACGCTGGTGGATCGCCACTGCGTGAGAGAGCGGGCCGGACCCGCGATGGCTACTGGGCTTCGGCTTGCAGCCGCGTGCCCTGCCGGCAGGGCAGCGACGGCAACGGGAAACGCGAGCAAATGAACCCGGTCGCAAGAACGGTTCTGCAGCGCCTTGGCCTCGGCCTGGTCACGCTGTTCATCGTCTCCATCATTATCTTCTCTGCGATTGCAATGCTGCCGGGCGACTTCGCCAAGGCGATGCTCGGACAATCCGCGACACCCGAAACGGTCGCCGCCTTCCAGCGAGAAATTGGCATCGACCGTCCGCCTGTCGAGCGTTATTTCGTCTGGGTCGGGCAGATGCTCCACGGGGATTTCGGCTCTTCGTTCGCAAGCCGCACCGGATATCGGCGCACCGTCGCCGAGATCATCGCGCCGCGCCTTTACAATACGATGTTCCTCGCATCGATGACCGCGCTGATCGCAGTTCCGCTCGCCCTGGGACTGGGCATCCTCGCTGCGCTCTACCGCAATGGCTGGTTCGACCGGGTGGTGAACGCAGTGACGCTGACAACCATTTCGTTCCCGGAGTTCTTCGTCGCCTATATGCTTGCCTATCTGGTCATCTCGCGCGACACATTCATCGGCTCCGAGTTCGCACAATCCGTGCCGCACTGGCTTGCAGTGTCACTGAACTGGATACTTAACGCAGTTCCCAAGTTCCCGACATTGTCGAACGTAAACGACCAGACGCCGTTCTGGGATCAGGTCTGGAGAGTAGCCTTGCCGGCGACCACGCTTACGCTCGTCATCGTCGCACACATGATGCGCATGACACGAGCGGCAATCATCAACATGCTTGCAAGCCCCTATATCGACATGGCGCGTCTCAAGGGAGTCTCGCCGATTGCCATCGTACTCAGGCATGCCTTGCCCAACGCATGGGCTCCGATCGTCACGGTGGTGGCCTTCAATCTTGCTTATCTCGTCGTCGGAGTGGTCGTCGTCGAAGTGGTGTTCGTCTATCCCGGCATCGGTCAGCTGATGGTCGACGCGGTCAAATCAAGGGATGTTCCGGTTGTCCAGGCTTGCGCCTTGATTTTCGCGGCGACCTATATCCTCCTTAATCTGACCGCCGACATCATTTCCATCGCCACCAATCCCAGGCTCTTGCATCCACGATGACCAGCTACGAACCCATCGCGCAGGTTCACAGGCTGAGGCGCTCGCGCGCCACCCGGGCCAAAACGGCGCTGAAGAAGGCACCCTTCAGTGCCTGGTTCGGCATCCTCGTGATCATTGGCTATGTCGTCGTTGCGGTCTTCGCGCACTGGATCGCCCCATACGGCGAAACACAGGTCTTCAGCGAGGCCTTCGCACCGTGGAGCCAGCAGTTCAAATTGGGAACCGACCAGCTCGGCCGCGATATGCTCACACGCTTGATTTACGGTGCGCGCAACACCATCGGTATAGCCGTCGCGACTACATTGCTGTCCTTCGCAGTCGGCGTCTCGCTAGGCCTTCTTGCCGCGTTGTATAGAGGATGGCTCGACCAGATACTGTCGCGTGCGGTGGACGTCTTGATGTCGATTCCAAGCCTTATCTTCGCCCTGGTGCTGCTTTCGATCTTCGGCTCGTCGATCACAAGCCTGATAATCATCATTGCGCTGCTCGATTCTACCCGTGTCTTTCGGCTCGCACGCGCCGTCGGGCTTAACGTGGCGGTAATGGACTATGTCGAAGTGGCGCGATTGCGCGGCGAAGGCCCGAAATGGATCATCGCCAAGGAAATCCTTCCCAACGTGATGCCGCCGCTGGTCGCGGAGTTCGGCTTGCGATTTTGCTTCGTATTCCTCACGATCGCGGCACTGTCCTTCCT
This sequence comes from Mesorhizobium sp. M0207, assembly GCF_040321995.1. Lineage (NCBI taxonomy): Bacteria > Pseudomonadati > Pseudomonadota > Alphaproteobacteria > Hyphomicrobiales > Phyllobacteriaceae > Mesorhizobium > Mesorhizobium sp. M0207. The sequence continues at coordinate 115,038 of NZ_JAMYSQ010000019.1, read as the reverse complement.
GGGGGTCGGTATTCAGCCACCGACCGCCGATTGGGGATCGATGGTGCGCGAGAATGCGACCCTGATCACCTACGGCGATGTCACGCCGCTGCTGCCGGCCGGCGCGATTGCCCTCCTCACGGTCTCTGTGAATTTCGTCGTGGACTGGTTCCTGCATGCAACAAGCGGGTTGCGGGATGAAAAATAGCGCTCCCGGATTGCGCGAAAAAGGCAAGGATCTGCTTCAGATCCGCAATCTGCATGTGGAGGGTTTCTCGGACGAGCGGTGGTATCCCATTGTCCGCGGGGTCGATCTGGCGCTGAAGCGGGGGGACGTTCTTGGCCTGATCGGCGAGTCAGGCGCCGGCAAATCCACCATTGGCCTCGCGGCTATGGGTTACGCCAAGCCGGGCTGCCGTATTACACAGGGCTCGATCCTGTTCGACGGGATCAATCTTCTGGCACTAAGCGAAACAGGGCGGCGTCGCCTCAGAGGCTCCCGTATCGCCTATGTCGCGCAAAGCGCGGCGGCCTCTTTCAATCCGGCCCACCGACTCCTCGATCAGACTGTCGAAACCGTGGTGGCGCATGGGATTGCCAGCCGAGAGAAAGCGAACCGGAGTGCGGTCGATCTTTATCGGCGTCTTCAGCTTCCAGATCCGGAGACCATTGGCTTTCGCTATCCTCACCAGGTTTCCGGCGGACAGTTGCAACGGGCGATGACCGCGATGGCGATGGCTTGCCGTCCGGACCTCATCGTCTTCGACGAGCCAACGACGGCGCTCGATGTGACAACGCAGGTCGAAGTTCTCGCCTCCATTCGCAACATCGTGGAGGAGTTCAACACCGCTGCAATCTATGTGACGCATGATCTGGCGGTGGTGGCGCAAATGGCGGACCGCATCATGGTTTTGCGCCATGGACTAACCGTGGAGGAGGCAGAAACGCGCCAGATGCTCGCCTCGCCCACCCAGGAATATACCAAGACGCTCTGGGCCGTGCGCAAGCTCGCCAAGCCCGAAGTTCCGGCCGATGAATATTTGCTTACGATAGACAACGTCACCGCGGCCTACGGCCGGGCGGTTAAGGTGCTCCAGGATGTCTCCATCAAAGTTCCACGCGGAAGAACAGTGGCTGTGGTCGGCGAGTCCGGTTCCGGGAAATCGACGCTCGCTCGCGTCGTTACCGGCCTGCTGCCCCCGCTTTCGGGGTCGATTTCCTTTGCCGGCCAGGCCCTTTCCAAGACCGTGAAGTTGCGCCCAAAAGAGATCCTGCGACGCATACAGATGATTTATCAAATGCCCGACAACGCCCTAAATCCGCGCCAGACGGTCGAAGAAGTTATAGCTCGTCCGCTTGAATTCTACCTTGGCCTCAAGGGTGCACAACGGGATCGGCGGATCGGCGAACTCATGCACATGGTCGAGATGAGCGAAACTTACCTGGATCGTCTGCCGGCCGAACTGTCGGGGGGCCAGAAGCAGCGCGTTTGCATCGCCCGGGCGTTGGCCGCCGATCCGGAGGTGATAATCTGCGACGAAATCACGTCCGCGCTCGACCAGATTGTGCAAGAGGAAATCCTGAAGCTCTTGATCCGGCTTCAGCGCGAGCTCGGCATGACCTACATTTTCATCACCCATGACATTGCCACCGTGCGGGCGATCGCCGACGAAATCGTGGTCATGCACCAGGGTAAAGTCGTTGAGCAGGGATTAAAGAGCGAAATTCTCACGCCGCCGCATGCCCCCTATACCGAACGGCTTCTGTCCTCCGTGCCGGAAATGGATCCGGATTGGCTCACAAGGCTCCTCGCCAGCCGGACGATGTGATCGTCGGGCAGAGTGTTCTTCCATATCGCCACGGTTTACAGTCTCGCGAAAGGCGCTCGGCGAGACCGCGCTCGGTCGCAAACGGACAGCGCGCGTCGCCCCGTCCATACGAAGATAGGCGCCCTTTGCCGTCACTCGGTTTTCTGAGAGCATGATGGAGTACGCGCAATCCGGGAGCCGATACTCTATGCCAACAGAAATCGATGCTAGTGTAGCGCGCCGGTGGTTTGCCGAAGACCTGCGTGTCGCATCACCTGTCTTGCACAATCCTGCGGTCATCGAGGCCTTTGCAAGGGTTCCGCGCGAACACTACCTTGGCGACGGGCCATGGCGTATCCATTCGAGACTGCAAATCGGGGCGGTCCATACCAGCCCTTCAGCCGCGCTTCATGAGATCTACCACGACGTTCTGGTCTTGCTTGACGAAAAACGCGGACTGAACAGCGGCTTGCCGTCGCTTTGGGCATTGGTTTTCGACCATCTGAACATCACTCCCGGCCAGACCGTCCTTCAGGTGGGCGCCGGTGTCGGCTATTTCACCGCCATCCTCGCTGAACTGACGGGTTCTGAAGGACGCGTGATTGCATATGAGATCGACGAAGAACTAGCTCGTCGCGCGCAAGGCAATCTTGCTCATTATGCGCACGTCGAAGTGACGTGCGGTGATGCAACGCAGGCAATTGATCTGCCAGACCTCGATGTCGTGATCGCCTTTGCCGGAGTGACGCACGTGCCGGAACGGTGGCTTTCAAATTTGTCCGACGCTGGCCGGATGGCATTGCCGTTCACGGGTGAAGACCGACGAGGTTTCATGATGCTTCTGGAAAGGGCTGGCGATACGTTTCCCGTACGATCACTTGTGCCATGCGGATTTTACCCCTGCAGCGGAGCCAGGCGCAGTGACGAAGAAAAGGCCTTGATGGTCGCCCTCAAGGCTGCGCGAGGCAAGGTCACCCGTCTCGCGCAATATCACCGAGGGCGACCGAAAAATGGCATCGAGAACGCTTGGTTGGTGACCGACGCATACTGGATTTCGAAAGCCTAGAGATCAATGTCGATCTTGCGTGTCACCGTCGTAGCGTGCGGCACGGCTTTCCACGAGCGATCTATGCCGGCGGGAGCAGTCCGAAACATCATTATTGCGTCCGAAATTTCCCCGATCCGCGCGTGGGGATTGCAGCCGCGGTCCTGGCCGGCTGCAGCACAGCCTTCTTCTTATGCGAAGACGGACTGGAACTATACGGCGCAGCATGATCCGCCGTCGAGGCGTCTCCGACCAGCGCCGCAAGGTCAGTCTCATCGAGCGTCTCGGTCTCGAGCAGCCTGCGTGCCGCCCTTTCCAGCACGTCGCGCCGCTCGGTGAGCAGGCTGACGGTTCGTTCGAACGCGGCCTCCACAATGTCGCGCACTTCCGCGTCGATGGCATCGGCGGCGGCTTCGCCGTAATCGTGCTCGCGCGGTCCGCCGGCGAGCGGGTTGGGGCTCAGGAAGGAGCGTGGGTCCTTTTCCAACGCCACGTGCCCGAGTTTTGCCGACATGCCGTAACGCGTCACCATGGCGCGCGCTATGTCGGTTACCTTGGCGAGATCATCGGCGGCTCCGGTGGACAGATGGCCGAATACGATCCATTCGGCCGCCCTGCCGCCGAGCAGCACTGCCATTTTGTTGTCCAGCTCCTCGCGTGTCATCAGGAAGCGATCCTCGGTCGGACGCTGGATAGTGTAGCCGAGCGCGCCGACGCCGCGTGGTATGATCGACACCTTGTGCACCGGGTCGACGCCAGGCAGCGCCATGGCCACCAGCGCATGACCCATTTCATGGTAGGCGACGATCTCGCGCTCGTTCGGGTTCAGGAGCCGGTTGCGTTTCTCCAGTCCCGCGACGATGCGCTCCACCGCATTGTTGAAATCGTCCATCGTTACCGCATCCGCCTTGCGGCGCGTGGCGAGCAACGTCGCCTCGTTCACGAGATTGGCCAGGTCAGCACCGGTGAAACCGGGCGTCAGCGCCGCCACTTTTTCCGCGTCGACATCCGTCGCCAGCTTGGCCTTACTCATGTGAACCTGCAGGATCTTGATGCGACCCTGCTTGTCGGGCCGGTCGACCAATACCTGGCGGTCGAAACGGCCGGCGCGCAGAAGTGCCGGATCAAGGATCTCAGGACGGTTCGTCGCGGCCAGCAGCACGACGCCGATCTGTGGATCGAAACCGTCGAGTTCGACCAAAAGCTGGTTGAGCGTCTGCTCCTTTTCGTCGTGGCCGCCGACCATGGTCCCGCGGGCGCGGCCAAGAGCGTCGAGCTCGTCGATGAATATGATTGCGGGAGCCTTGGACCGCGCCTGCTCGAAAAGATCGCGCACGCGCGCGGCCCCGACCCCCACGAACATCTCGACGAACTCCGAACCGGAGATCGAGAAGAACGGGACCTTGGCTTCGCCGGCGACGGCCTTGGCGAGCAGAGTCTTGCCCGTGCCCGGCGGTCCGACCAGCAGCACGCCTTTGGGCATGCGGCCTCCGAGGCGGCCGTATTCGCCCGGGTTCTTCAGAAAATCCACAATCTCCTGCAGCTCGGCCTTGGCTTCATCGACCCCCGCCACATCGTCGAACGTCACGCCGGTATTGGCTTCGACATAGACCCTGGCCTTGCTCCTGCCAATTTGCATCAAACCTCCGACGCCGCCGTCCATGCGTCTTAGAAGCAGCATCCACAGGCCAAAGAAGACGAGCACCGGCACAACCCAGGAAAGCAGGTCGCTCAGGAAGGTGCTTTCGACCTGGCCGGTCACAGTGACACCGTGCTCCTGCAGGTCACGGGCGAGGTTCGGCTCGACGCGTGTGGTGATGAATAGCGGCCTGCCGTCTTGCGGCTCCTTGAAGCGGCCCTGGATGAAGCGGTCCGAAACCTGCACCTCGGCGATTTTGCCGGCGTTCAGCAAGGTCTCGAACTGGCTGTACGGTATCTCGGCGACGTGCTGCGTCGTGGCATAGATATACTGGACGACCATCACGCCCACGAACGCCGCGACCCAGTACCAGATATTGAACCGCGTCTTTCTGTTGCTCATGTCCATGGCGGCCTCCACAGGGAACCGGATATAGGTCGCCAAGCCCGCGCGGCATCGGTGCAGGCCAGGTACGGCGCAAAAAAGTGGGAAGCCCAGACCAGCCGGCGACGATACTGGGTCTGCATTGTCCTTTCCTGCGCGGCATGCCCGGCATGCCGTTTTCCTCCGCCGGATAGACCCCCTTCAAAACGTCGTTGAAATCATGGCTGACGGCCGCATTGCACTCGCAGGCAAGCACCTGCGACACGGCGGCGGTCGCTGCTCTGCAGCAATGCCAACATCCAGACAACATCTGCGCCGGCATGCGGCCGCTTTTCCGCATCGCAAGGGTTCAACACTCAGGCGAGAGCCGGACCTATGGAACCCTACATGAATGGACGCGGAGAGAACGCGCCAGTCCTCGCCCCCCGGCTTTTTCCTCGCGGGCGGGCGGATGCCTCGGATACAGAGAGTGGCCGCGTTCAACTCAAAGTCGATCGACGGATGCTGTAAAACCGGTGACCGCGATACTTTCGATTTCACGACCGCGACCGGCGCCGGGAAGCTTCTCCAATTGATCCAATTGGCGCAACGCGTCCATGATGGCATCGAAGCTGACCGGTTCGGTTGCGCCCGGCGGCATGCGCAGCGCCGGCACCGATTCCACTGCACAGGCATCCGATGCCCATGACGAAAGGATTGCACGCTTCTCCTGGAAGTCCAGCGTCACGTCGGTCAGCACGTTCTCAGGTCGCTCGAAATGCCGTGCCGGATGGAGCAACCGGTCAAGAAAAACATCAGGGCCCTCGGGCCCGATTGGGGGAAAACTCGTCGAAATGGCTCCTTCCATCGATAGTCCTCCGCTTTGAATAGTCTCCTCTGTTGACGTCGTCTGTGGTGGCTGTCGCGATTTCCACCAGCTGAAAATTTTGGAGAGTTTCGACCAAATTTCAATGGCCCCGCAACGCCACATCCTCGCAGTTCCGCCCGCCATCAACATTTTTTCGAACCGGTGAAACAATCGGCGTGAATGTCAGTTCTTGCGCCTGGGACAAGTCGCGCGGCAGCGCCAGGGCGGTCGGGCGGGAGAACCAATCATTTCTTACATTTCCAGGAAGCGACTGTGCATTGGCTTGGTCGCAGGAATTTTGATGCTCTCGGCTGGCGGCTTTGCTCCGGTTTCAGCACAGGAAATCCCGAACGACTTCGGCGCAATCCTGCGTCAGAAGCTGCCGGCCGTGGTCGCGAGCCCGGGCAAGATTACCGGTTTCGCGCTCTATTATCGAGGCCGACCAGCAAATGGCCGCGAGAATGCCTGGCTGATGAGGGACACATGCTGGAACTCGAAAGCCTGGCGATCGATATCAATCTCGCGTGTCGCCGCCGTAGGGCGTGGCACGCATTGAAGGGCGTTCCACGAAGGAGCTATACCATTGTGCCACTCGTGGCCTTCCCTGCAGGAAGTCGGGCAGTCCGCTGAATTCCAGCCAGCTTAGACAAGTGGCGAGCGCGATGTGGCCGACATGGAGCGGCGCGTCGAATTCGACCTCGCTTTCCACGAAGTCATAGGATTCGATAAGCTTCATCGTCATGCCTGCACCCAAGGCGGGATAACGCAGATGTTCAGGGCGGCGCTCGTTTTCCCAGCGGATGGAAATGCCTGCGTCGCACATGCCGCCGGCAAGCGCCTGGAGGCGCAGGGCGGACCATTTGGCCCGCCCTGTTTCGGGGATGAGCCGACGACTGCTTTCGAGGTTGTCGAGATAGTCGCAGATTACGCCCGAATCGAAGAGAGCATAGCCCTCGTCGACAACGAGAACGGGCACCTTGCCAAGCGGATTGATCGCAAACACATCATCGTTGCGATTGATGGGGCTCGTCTCCTGATGAATGACGCGCAGACGTCCGGCAAGCCCAGTCTCGTAGGCAAAGACCAGAACCTTGCGCGCGTAGGGAGAGTGGGTCTGGTAGATAAGTTTCATGGACCCGTTCTGCGTTGGGTCTGGAATGCGGACATATCGAGCAGTGCGTGGCCCAGCCGCTCTTCTGTTCAATGATCCCGGGTCCGGTGCCATCGTCCTGCGTCCTTCTCCAGTTCGGCCTCGGTCACGATGATCAGCACCCGGCTCGATTCGTCGAGCGCAAGCTCCTGCGACAGGCCGTAAGCCGCGACGGCGGTGGCGAGGCCGGCGAGGCCGGCGGCACCCGACGGGGTTGTGTCTGGACCGTTTGCTTCACGAAGCCGGCTCTTCGCGTCGGCAAGCGCCGCTTCGGACACGGTTATGACCCGAGCGTTGCCTTGGCGCAGTACGTCGAGCGCCGATGCCGCTGCTTCGCCACAGGCGAGCATGTCTGCCGACGTCTTGAGATCGCCGGATATCCGCACCGACCGTGCTTTCGACAGCGCGGCCGCGACGCAGGCTGCGGCCTCTGGTTCTACCACGACGATCATGGCCGGAGGCATCAGCCAGTCCTTCAGCCCAGTCGTCAGGGCGGCGGCAAGTCCACCGACACCGGCCTGCACGAAAAGGTGGGTTGGTCTCAGATGGCCAATCTCGTCGACTTGGCGGCGGATTTCCGCGGCAATCACGCCATAGCCAGTGACGACATCAGCGACCGCTGGATCATCCGGGTCGCTCGAGGTATCGGCCACCAGAATACCTTCTCCGGCGCGGGCTGCCGCAGAGGCCCGATCGACGGCATCGTCATAGGTGCCGTCGACCCACACGATTTCGGCGCCTTGGGACTCGATACGCCGCACCCGGGCCGCAGGAACGCCCGTATGGAGGTATATCCTTGCCCTCCCGCCGGCAAACTTCGCCGCCGCGGCGACGGCAAGTCCGTGATTGCCGGCGCTGGCCGTGATTAGCGCCGGCAGCGGCGTCTGGGCCCGCTCTGGATCGAGCAGTTCATCGATATCCATCCCGGTAGTGCGGGCAAGAGCCCACAGACCGGCATAGGTGCCGCCGAGGGATTTGAAGCTGCCCAGGGCACGGTGGCCCTCGTTCTTGGCAAGCACCTGGGTCACATCCAGGCTCGCAGCCAGGCTTGGCAGGTCGAGCAGCTGTGTCGGTGCATAAAACGGCGACAGGCGCTGTAACAGCGCCGCAATGAGATCAGGGCCAAGGCCCGGCTGTGTGTCTGTGGTCATGAGGCGAAATTCTATTCCGGAAACGATGGCGCTTGGCGCCTATTATCGTTGCCCAGCTGCCTGATTTCGTCATAGATGCCTATCCAAATGACGAAAACCGCCGCCCTCGATCGCTTCGACCATGTGCTGCTGTCGCTGGTTCAGCGCGACAACCAGATCCCGGCGCGGCGTCTCGCCGAGCAGGTCGGGCTTTCCCAGAGTGCGGTCCTGCGCCGCCTGCGCCGGCTGCGGAAGGATGGCGTGATCGCGGCGGATATTGCCGTCGTTCGTCCGGCGGCCATGGGCCTGCCGCTAACCATCCATGTGCTCGTTTCCCTGGAACGGGAGAGCGCTGTCGAGTTGGACGCCTTCATCGGCAAGCTCCGCGGGCGCTCGGAGGTTCGTCAGGCCTGGTATGTCACCGGTGAAGCCGATTTCGTGCTCCTCCTGCAATTGCCGGGGATGGAGGCGTACGATGTCTTCGCGCGGGAAATCTTCCACGCCAATTCGAACGTGAGGGCGTTCCGCACCATCGTGACAATGCGGGAAGTGGTTGGCGCAGCCGATGCGCAGCCACTATCCACTGCCTGAGTTGCGGCGTGCCCCCGGCAAGCTGACTGCCCTGCTTGACCCGGAATTCTAGTCAAGGGCGCGAACCCGATTGAAGTTCGATACACGCATCCGGTATCTGCTCACCCGCCGCACCGAGCTAATCGCTGCCGCCAAGATGCTTCGCGAATGTCTGCCCCTGGCGCAAATTACTTCCACTCGTGCGTAGAAGAATATCCATGTATGAAACGGGGGGGTGCCGCTCGCTCCCGTATACTGATCGTCCAACGGCGGCATGAATTTCGGAAGGGATATGAGAGCCAACACTTCAGGATCTCCCGGTGATGAGGCGCACTCTACCCGCAGCAGAATCAAAGAGGTCGCGGCCGAGTTCTATGTCCTGCGCGGCCACGATGGTTTCAGCTTCGGCGATATAGCGACGGCAATCGGCACGACGCGCGCCAACATCCATCATCACTTCGGCAACAAGCGTAAGCTGATGGAGGAATTGATCGCGGACTTCGCCGCCAACGCCGAGGCCCGCATCAAGCGCTTCTGGACGACCCCCGATATCCGGTTCTTCGACCGTCTCGATATGCAGCTCGAGGATCTGCGCCGCTTCTACGAACGTTTCAACGCTGTGAAGGGAGCCCGCAATATGTGGAGCCCGCTTTCGCGCCTTCGCCACGACCTCCCGGTTCTCGGAGAACCAGCGGAACGTGCCCTGGAGCGCGTCAACCGGGTCTATGATCAGAGCCTGCGTCATGCGGTGGACCAGGCGGTGAAGGACGGAGAGCTTTCCTCCCACACACTCAGGAACGAACTCGTGCACATGCTGCGCATTACCCTTCTGTCCTGTCCACCGATGACGCAGGACACCGGAAGCTTCGACGAGGTCGCCAGGACCTTCGCAGCGCTCGCTGCGATCATCCGCGCCGCTTGGCAGGATGCGGGAAAGGGCTCGGATCGAGGCTAGACATCGGGTGGATCAAAGCGAAGGTGAGTTGACAGCCTTTGGCTTTCACATTACTTACTTGCAGGTAAGTCAGCCCATGATGGCGACGAGGCGCGTATTAGGGAGGATCACGTGCTGCGCGATGATGCATTCACCCGTTTCGAGGTCAGCCCCTTCACTGGTGCACTCGGTGCAGAAATTCGCGGGATCGATCTGGCGAGCGCGAGCGAGGATGCCTTCCAGGACGTTCGCCGCGCGCTCTACAAATATCATGCGCTCGCCGTGCGCGATCAGGAGCTTGACGCCGCTGGCGTCCACAAGGTCGCCCGCCGGTTCGGACCATTTAGCGGCAATCCGGTGCACACGCCGATCGACGGTTTTGACGATATCGTGCGCTTCGTGCGCGAGCCGGACGACACGGGCAAAGTGATCGGCGAGGACTGGCACATGGACCTCGCCTGGCTACCGAAGCCACCGGGCATTACGATTCTCTACGGTGAGGAGGTGCCGCCGGTTGGCGGCGACACCTGCTTCTCCAGCCTCGAGAAGGCATATGACTCGCTTTCGCCGCGGCTGGTCGAGATCCTGCAAGGCCTGACGGGCGTCCATAGCGGCCGCGGGGTCTTCGCCATCAACGCGGCCCACAGCCGGCTCGGCGTCAAGGCCGATGTCGAGGCGATCGAGAATGCCGTCGTCGAGCATCCTGTGATCTGTCGCCACCCCGAGACTGGCCGGCGCTATGTCTTCGTCAGCAGCGTGATGACCAATTTCAAGGGCATGACGGAGGAAGAAAGCAAGCCGATGATCGACTTCCTGATGGCGCGGGCTGTCCGGCCCGAGTTCAACTGCAGGCTGCGTTGGGAACCGAAGACGCTCGGTATGTGGAACAATCCCCATGTCCTGCACACCGCCATCAACGATTATCCCGGATATCGCCGGGTAATGTACAGAACAACGGTGGAGGGCACCGTTCCACTTGCCGCCAGGGACGGCTGACACGCAACCGCTCAGGGAGGAGCAATGGCATTTGGTTCCGAGGCGTCCGTCGGCCATAGGGGGGAAGGGGCGGCGGAAGCGGCTGGCGAGACCAAGAGGCGGCGCTTCGCGTTTTCGCCTGCCTACCTCTATGCGACGCCCGTGCACCTCCTGGTGCTTGGGATCATCGTGCTCCCCGCGATCTTCGTCCTGTGGCTGAGTTTCGAAGCCTCGTCATTCGGCCAATCGGCAACCTTCGTTGGCTTCGATAACTATATCCGCGTCCTCACTGATCCCTATTTTTGGGGTTCGGTCTGGAACACGGTCCTTGTCGTCGCCGTGGCGGTTCATATCGAACTGCTGCTCGGCCTTGGCCTGGCCCTGCTTTTCGCCTCCGGGCTTCCCCTCCAGCGCGTCATGCTCGTCGTGGTGCTCGCTCCCTACGCCATCAGCGAGGTGACGGCGGTCGCAATGTGGCGCTTCCTGTTCGATCCAGACGTCGGCCCGATCACGCTGATGCTGCGATACACCGGTCTGCCGACGCTCGACTGGACGTTCATCCCTTCTCACGGCCTCATCCTCGTCGGCCTGCTCACGATTTGGCTGCACCTGCCATTCACATTCATCATCCTCTATGCGGCACGGCTCGCGGTTCCGAAGGAGCTCTATGAGGCTGGGCGCACCGACGGAGCCAATGCGTTCCAGCTCTTCCGCAACATCACGCTGCCGCTTCTGGCGCCAGCGATGCTGATCGCGCTGCTCTTCCGCTACATCTTCGCCTTCCGTCTCTTTTCCGAGGTCTGGCTCCTGACCCAGGGCGGCCCGGCACGCACGACCGAGGTCGTTTCCGTTTATCTTTATCAGGAAGGCTTCCGCTACAACTCGTTCGGCACGGCGGCCGCGACGGCATGGATGATGGTCGTCATCTCGCTGCTGCTTGCGACTGGCTATGTCTGGCGGCTGCGCAAGGAATCCATGGCCAATGCGTTCTAGGCGTCTCGCCATCGGTGCCGGAAAGACGCTCGCCGTTGCGGCAATCGTCGTCTGGTCACTGTTTCCGATCGGCTTCATCGTGCTCTCGTCGTTCAAACCCGGTTGCGAGATTTTCGCGGTTCCACCGGAGCTCTTCTTCGAACCGACCTTCGAGCACTACGCCTCGCTGTGGCAGCGCTGGCCGGCCTTTTTCGACGGGCTCGTCAACAGCCTGGTCATCACCACCGGGGCGACGGCGCTTGCCGTGATGGCAAGTCTGCTCGCCGGTTTTGCCTACTCGCGCTATCGAGGCGTCCGTTTCCTGGAGGGATCGGTGATGTTTCTGATCGGATCGCGGCTGATCCCGCCGATCGTCGTGACGCTGCCACTGTTCCCGGTCGTCAATCGGCTCGGGCTCAACGACACCCATCTGGTGCTGATCCTGCTCTACGCGACCTTCTTCGTCTCGCTTGGCACGCTCCTGATGCGCACGTTCATCGACCAGGTACCGCGCGAACTCGACGAGGCGGCCGTCCTCGACGGCGCGCGGCCGCTGACGATCCTTGTGAAGATCATCTTGCCGCTCGTAGCGCCCGGCATGCTCGCCGTCGCCGTCTTCGTGGTCGTCTTCGCGTGGAATGAGTTTCTGTTCGCCTATATCTTCACCGCCAACCACGCCAAGACCGCGCCTCTGGTCCTTTCGGAGATGATCAGTTCGATCGATGGCGTCGACTGGGGCGTCCTCTTTGCTGCCTCTACCGTCCAATTGCTGCCGGTTCTCGTCTTCGTGGTCCTGATGAACCGGTTTCTCGTCGCCGGATTGACCGCCGGCGCGACCAAGGGGTGACGACGTCACCGAGAAAGGGAGGAAGACAATGCCTTTGCACATGACACGCAGAGCCCTGCTGACGACGGCGATGGCCGCCGGCGCGACGGGTGCCTTGGGTCGGTTGGCCCATGCTCAGGTAAAGACGCTGAATGTGCTTTGCCATCGCGTCCACCAAGCCAACCTGACGACCGGCGCCGCCGGCAATGTCATCAAGCCCTGGGAGGACAAGAACAATGCCCAGATATCCTGGACCACGCTCGACAGCAATCCGCTCCAGGACCGGCTATTCCGGGAGGCGAGCCTGAGCGAGACCGATTTCAACATCGGCTATGTCATCGACAACCGCATGACGTCGCAGATCGCCTCGCTATTCGAGCCGCTAGACGATCTCCGGGAAGCCGAGCCGATCGAGGATTTCGACGATATCGCCGAGGGCCTGCGCCAGTCGATGACCGTCGGCGGCAAGCTCGTCGGCGTTCCGGTGCGCCATGCCACGCAGGGGCTTTTCTACAACGAGGAGCTGCTTCAGGAGGCCGGCATTTCGGCGGCGCCGGATACGCTGGAGGAGCTGGTCGAGCAGGCGAAGAAGCTGACCTTCACCTCCAGGTCCGGCACGCCCGTCGTCGGCATGATCCTTGCGAGTGACCTCGCCGTCTTCCCGGTCATGTTCGCCCGCGCCTTCGGCGGCGATTTCATCGACAAGCAGTTCAAGGTGGTCCCCGATCCGGAGGCGATGGAAAAAGGCCTGTCCGTGCTTGCCGACCTCTTCAAGGCCGGCGCGCTCCCCCGCAGCTATGCCACAACGCGCAACGACGACATGGTGACGTGGATGCAGCAGCGGCGCGCGGCCTTCGCGGTGCTGCCTTTCGCCCGCTACGCGCAGCTCAACAACAAGGAACAGTCGACCGCACCGGGAAAGATCAAGGCGATCGAGCTCCCCGGCTCCAAAACCCTCGGCAGCGGTCACGAAATGCATCCGGTCGTCGAATCCTGGGCGATGGCCATTCCCGCCAATTCGACGGACAAGAAGCTCTCCTGGAGCTACATCCGCTTCGTAGCGAGCAAGGCCGCCACACTCGACATGGCGCGCAACGGCAATGGCCCCGTCCGAACCTCGACCTATGCCGAGCCGTCGTTCGCCGGGTCGCTGCCGCAGGCGAAGGCGGAGGCTGCCGCGCTCGCCAAAGCGCGACCGGCATTTCCGGCTTTTCCCGAAGCCGCTCGCGCTCAGTCGACGTTTCTCGAGGAGGTTCAACTCGCTGTCCTCGGTCGCAAGAGCCCGAAGGAAGCGGTCGCCGCCATTATCGACCGCGTCAAACCGCTGATGCCAGCGTAATCATATGAACCGACGTTCATATCGCCTCGCACATACCGAATGGGAACGCCGGCCGAAATCGCTGCGGCGGTGGCGTTCCTCGCGAGTGATGAAGCTTCGTTCGTCACAGGCCAAACCCTGATCGCCGACGGAGGGCTCTCGATACTGGACTTCACTTCGCTTTCTCTTCTCGACCAGCGCGGTTCGGTGCTGTTCTCAGGCATGGTCGGCGACACTCCGTAGGCAGGTCTGAACCAGGCCGAAGCCGACCGCCGATCTTTCCGATCGAATATCCGATGATCTGGTAGCAGGAGCGCGCTGCCGCCTTTGCCATACTCACCGGAGTACCAGTTCGGGTTTCGCTGCTGCGGCTGAACGAACGGAGCCTACCCCGGACCTTCGCGCGCCGATTTTCTACTAGCTTCCCGCGAGCGACAACCCACTGGCGCGCTCGCATAACAGGGCAAGCAATTCGCTGCGCCGCGCTTCTGGCGTGTCGACGGGCAACACGAAACAAAGCGTCTTGTTGATGGCTCCGTTGCCGTCGCGGATGGGCGCGGCCATGCACCAAGTGAAGCGGTCGGCCAGAGCGGCGGTCTCGCTGAAACCTTGCTGGCGCGCCAGAGCGACATCGCCGAAGAACTCGGCTGGCGCAATGACACGGCCGTCTGGAAGCGTGTAGTCGCCAGGCGGAATGAAGTCCCATATTTCCTGCTCGCTCATATGGCCGAGCAGCAGCCTACCGGACGCCGTCCACGGTATCGGCACCTCGACGCCGACATCGCTTGAAATCCGGAACGGGCCAGGCGAGTCCCGGCAATCAAGGACGACATATTTGGTCCCGCGCAGGCCGCACAGTTGGACGGTCTCGCCCGTCTCCGCGCCTAGTCTGTCTAGGGTTTCGATGATGCGCCGGTAATGGGCATTATGATGTGAGTAGGCCCAGCCGAACAGATGCATCGCCTTTCCGAAATAGACATAGCCTTCCGTCCCGACATTTTCGAGCATTTCGGCTTCCAGCAGGCTGTTGACGATTTCATAAGTGGTTGAACGCGGCGCGCCGATCATCTTGGCGATGTCGCCGACGCGCATCGGCGCGCGGTGCCGCAGAAGGGCCTCCAGTAGCATGATGACGCGGTCGATCCCGCGACGCCGTTCGCCATTGCGCGGCTCGGCGCCGGCTTCCGTTTCAATTAGACCAGTGACGCCATCGCTCATGTAGGCCGCACCCGCGCAAAAATCATTCGGCCCTCGTCTCAAGACGCTTGAAAGATGTCAAGGCTCAGTCTAGCATCCCGTTTGTCCGATATACAGGCCTACTGTCTGAAATATCGGACAATAACGAGCCAGGCGCAGAAAGTCCTGACGAGAAAAACGGGCGGTTTCCGATGCGGCAACCGGCGGGTTCTCTCGTCCCGATCCCGCACGTCCAGGCATAACTTCAGAAGGGAACAATCATGACGAAATCATCGTTTTTCGCGTCCGCCAGTGCCCTTTGCCTCGGCCTCCTCCTCAGCCTCGGCGCCGGTTCGCAGGCCAACGCCGCCGCTAAATGCATCAAGGGCGATCGCAAAGCGCCATATACGATCGGCTGGGCCAATATCTATTCAGTGCCGACCTGGATGAAGCAGACACAGGGCACGATCGAAGCCGAAGTCGAGACTTTGAAGAAGCAAGGCTTGGTCGACAAACTCGTCGTGACCGATGCCCAGGGCGACGCCAACGTCCAGATTCAGCAGATCCAGTCGATGATCGATTCCGATGTCGATGCCATCATCTTGATCGCTGGTTCGTCGACCGCGCCGGCGCGCGTGCTGGCGGACGCCTGCGCCAAAGGCATCGCCATCATCAACTTCGACAGCCTCGTCGATACCGACCAGGTGACCGCCAAGGTCAACACCGATTCCTCACAGTGGGGCGATCAGGCGGCCAAGTTCCTGATCGACGCCATCGGCGGCAAGGGCAAGATCCTCATCCTCAATGGCCCAGCCGGCGTTTCGGTCAGCGACGACCGGCGCAAAGGCGCCGATGCCGAGCTTAAGGCCCATCCCGATGTGAAGGTGCTTGCCGAGACGAACACGCCCTACAATGTCGCGCCCGCCCAGGAGGCCGTCACCAGCCTGCTTTTCGCCAACCCCGAAATCGACGGCATCCTGTCGCTGGGCGGCGCGTTGTCGGCGGGCGCCGTGCTCGCGCTCGACAAGCAGGGCCGCGACCAGGTGCCGATCACCGGCGAGAATGCGCGCCAGTTTCTCGAACTGTGGAAGGAAAAGGGCCTGAAGAGCTGGGCGACGATGCAGCCGAACTGGCTCGGCGCCTTCGCCACCTACACCGCCGTCCAGGCACTGGAGGGCGAGGATGTGCCGGCTTTCGTCAAGATCCCGTTGCCGGTGATCGACAATTCCAACATCGACGAATACCTCGCCCGGGCGAAGGATTTCCCGGCTGACGGTTACATCTATTCGCCGTACGATGAGGATCTATTCAAGAAGCTGCTGGCCCAAAAATAAGCCTGAAGGGTTGTAGCATTGACAACCACGGCTCCGCTTCTCGCCGCGCAGGGGGTGTCGAAGTCCTTTTTCGGCAACCCCGTTCTGCGCAACGTTTCAATCGCTCTCCAGCCCGGCCGCGTGCATGCACTGCTGGGCGAGAACGGCGCAGGTAAGTCGACACTGATCAACCTTTTGTCCGGCGCCTTGCGCCCGGACGGCGGGGCGATCGAGGTCGATGGGCGCCCGGTCTCGCGCATGACCCCCGCTAATGCGCGACAGGCCGGGATCGCCGTTGTCCAGCAGGAACTCAGCCTGACGACCAGCTTGTCCATTGCCGAAAACATCGGGCTCGGTGCCTATCCCAAGCGGTTCGGCTTGATCGACTACAACGAGCTTGCCGTCCGGGCCAGGGCCGCATGCGATCTTGTCGGGCTTTACGAACCGCTGTCTGCGCCGGTGGGGCACCTGTCCCTCGGCCGCCGGCAGATGGTGGAGATCGCCAAGGCGCTTTACCGCCGGCCGCGCGTGCTCATTCTCGACGAACCCACCTCATCGCTATCGGCAACTGAGACAAAAATCCTCACCGACCTGCTGGAGAGGCTTCGGGGCGAGGGCATCGCTATTCTCTACATCTCACACCGACTGAACGAGGTGATGGCGCTGTGCAAGCATGTCACCGTGCTCAAGGACGGGACCTGCACAGCGGACTGCTCGCTGGAAGGAACCGATGCCGCCGGGCTGGTACGGCTGATGGTCGGCCGCGACCCCGGCGATCTCTTTCCACGATGGCGGCCTTCGCCATCGCCGGCCGACGCCATCTCGGTTCGTAAATTTTCGGCCGGCCTGATGCGCGACGTCGATCTCGACATCAGGACGGGCGAGGTGCTTGGCATTGGCGGCCTGGTCGGGCAGGGGCAGGAAGATCTGCTGCTTGGCCTCTACGGCGCGATCCCGGCCAGGACGGTATCCGCGACCGTAAACGGTGTTTCGGGTTTGCCCGGCGGCGTGCCGAACGCCAATGCGCTCGGCCTCGCTTATGTCCCGGCTGACCGCAAGCGCGAAGGCCTGCACCTGATCCATCCCATCATCACCAATATGATGCTGCCCGCCTTCGCAAGGCTGCCGGCGCTGAAGCTGCGCAGTCGGCGTGCCGAGCGCGATATGGCAAGGGGTCTCGCCGCCCAGCTTGCCATCAAGGGCGACCTCGACCGCCCGGCACAGGCACTCTCAGGTGGCAACCAGCAGAAGGTCGCGCTGGCGAAATGGATGCCACACGAGCCGCTTGTGCTTCTCCTCAACGACCCGACGCGCGGCGTCGATGTCGAGACCAAGCGTGAGATCTACATGATGCTTCGCAAACTCGCCGCCGCCGGCAAGGCGATCGTGCTGCTCAGTTCCGACACACCCGAACTGGTGCACCTTTGCGACCGCGTCGGCGTGGTCCGCGAAGGCCGCATCGTGGCCATGCTCGAGCGCGAGGCACTGAGCGAGGAAGCCATCGTTTCCGCCGCAATGGGCGCCGAACAGCAGAAAGTTGCGGCATGAGCGCGGTCGCATCCTCAAGCCAAGCCGGCGCGCTCTACTGGCCGGTTCAGCTGCGCCGCAATGTCGGCGTGCGCAGCCTGTTCGCTGTGGTCCTGGCGTTCGTCATTGCTTACGGTTTCCTGTTTCCCGGCCTCTTGACAGCGTCCGGTTTCGCCAAATTCACCCAGAGCTGGTTTCCGCTGGCGCTGGTCGCCATGGCCCAGGCGATCCTCATGCTCACCGGCGGCATAAGCCTGGCCATCGGCGCCATGGTCAGCCTGGGCGCAGTGATCGCTGCGACGACGATGACTGGACCGCTGGGCGTAGCCGGCGGTGCCGCTGCGGTGGCGCTGACCGGTCTCGGCATCGGTGCCGCGATCGGGTTCATCGTCGTGAAACTTCGGTTGCCGGCGATCGTGGTGACGCTGGCTGGCTCCTTCATTATCGGCGGCGCTGCCCTGCTCATCCTGCCGAGGCCAGGGGGCGCCATACCCGAGTGGCTGTCGGACCTGCTTGCCGGCAACACGCCGGCGGCATTCGTGCTGCTGGTACTCATCGTGGTTTTGTGGAAACTCTATCTCGCCACGCCGCTTGGTTTGAGCATCTATGCTGCAGGCGAAAATCCCGTCGGCGCCTACCGCTCCAGCGTGCCGGTCGACGGTGCCCGGATCGCCGCCTACGCGATTAGCGGCCTGCTTTGCACAGGCGCCGGCCTGTTCATCGCCGCGCAAACGGGTTCGGGCGATCCAGTCATCGGCACGGCGTTCACGCTGAATTCCATAGCCGCCGCAGTGCTCGGCGGCATCGGTTTCCTTGGCGGCCAAGGTACCATGCGCGGCGCTCTTGCGGGCAGCCTGCTGCTCAGCCTGATGATCAGTGTCATGTTCTTCCTCGGCTTCACGCCGGTCGCCCAATATGTCGCCCAGGGCCTCATCATCATCGGGGCGGTCGCCATCCCGCAATTCCGCAAGGTGCAGCAATGACAGCACGGAAAGTCAGTGTGAGCGGCAGGCGCGCCGTGACGATTTTGCGCAGCCGGCCCTTCCTTACGATCGCTATAGTTGCGGCGGTATGGATCGCGGCGAGCTTCGCTTCACCTGGCTTCGGCGCTTATGGGCATTTGCGCTATTTGGTTGAATTGGGCGCGGTGGTCGGCCTGGTCGCGGCGGGCCAAACTTTCGTGGTGATTGCCGGCGGAATCGACCTTTCCGTCGCGGCGATCGTCACGGTTAGCGCTGTCAGCCTGCCGCTGCTTTCATGGCAGGCGGATCCGACAGGGCTCACCGCCGTTCTTGCAGTTCTCACGTTGACGAGCGCAATCGGTCTGGTGAACGGGCTGGGCGTGGCGCTGTTGCGCGTTCATCCAATGATCATGACGCTGGCGATGGCGACATTCCTGCAAGGTCTGCTGATCATCATCGCCGGCGGCAGTGCCGTGACCGCCGAGAACCCGCTGGTCCGCTGGCTCGGCAATGCGCGGCCGGTCGGTATTCCGGCAGGCGTGCTTTTGTGGGTGGTCATTTCAGTGATCGTTCTGACCACGATGCATGCGACATCCCTTGGCGCCCGGATATTCGCGATGGGCGCCAATCCGCTCGCCGCGGCGCTGTCCGGGGTTCCCGTCGCCTCGACCACGCTGGCGGTCTACGGCATCAGCGGCTTCTGTGCGGGACTTGCCGGTGTGTTGGTCCTCGGCATGAACGGACAAGGCTATGTCGGTATCGGCGATCCTTATCTGCTCGCCTCGATTGCCGCCGTGGTGCTTGGCGGCACCTCGATCCTCGGCGGGCTCGGCACCTATGCCGGCACCATCCCCGGCGCCATCCTGCTGGTTACGATCACGGCGCTGATCACCGTGGTCAACGCATCGCCTGGCTGGCGCAGCATCCTGTTCGGGTCGCTGATCCTGGGGCTGCTGCTTCTCTCAGGCAGAGAGCAGGCCCGCCGATGACATATCGTCCAGCCGATAAATGCGCCGTGCATTGCCGTAGAACAGTGCCGTCTGCTCGTCCGCGGAAAGCTCTCCTGCAATGGCCTTGAAGCTGTCATACACCGCATCGAACGATGCATGCAGGCCGGCGACCGGAAAGTCGCTGCCGAACATCGCGCGCCGCGTACCGAAACAGTCGATGCAATGCATGACAACCGACCTTAGGCTGTCGAGCGTCCAATCATGATCGTAGGCGACCAGATCCGATATCTTGATGGCGACGTTCTCGCGCTCCGACAAAAGCCGCAGCCCCTCGCGCCACACCCGCATTCCGTCCGCATCGCGATCGATCGGGCTGCCGCAATGGTTGAGAACAAAGAGCTGGTCTGGAAAGGCCGCTGCGAGGCGCGCCGCGCCGGTGAGCTGGCGCGGAAACACCATCAGGTCGAAAACCAGCCGGCGGCGCCCAAGCAGGGACAGGCCGGCACGCCAGACCGGATCGTCCATGATGCCGTCGCGGGCGGCAAAACGACGGGCGGGATCAGGATCCCAGCTCAGTATGTCGCGTACGCCGACGACACGGTCGAATGCCGCCTGCGCCTGGACCAGCGCCGGCGCTTGGCGGTTCGCCAGAGGTACGTGAACGACGTAACGGGCGGCCACGCCGCGCGACTTGTCGAGGGTTTCAAGCCACCGCGTTTCACCCACGCAGTCATCCCCGGCCCAACCGGCTTCAATATGGACGGTGGCGACGACACTGTGCTGGCCGGCGTCGCGCAAATAATCTTCAGGAAGGTAGTTTCGCCGCAAGGGGCCAAGCTCGCCCAGACCGCCGCGTTCGCCAGCCGTGGGCGCGAGCCAGGGATGGCGGCCGAGGCCGAGATCCCACAGGTGATGGTGGGCATCGATGATCGGTCCGCAGTAACGCTTTGGCACGCATCTCTCTCATGGTGTGGCCGGCATCGGAAATCGATCCGGACTTCATCCTGCGAAAGCGAAAGGACTAGCATCGGATGACCGAAAACTCACCCGTACTGTCGCTCGCGACCCGTGAAAATTTCCTGCTCGACGATCGTATCCGCGGCGTTCCGCCTGGCACCCTCGGCCTGGACAGCAGCTTTGTCGCATCTGAGCGCTGGCATCCAGCGCATGGACGTATGTCGTTGCCGGTGTTGACCCTCGACGAGGAGGCCTTCATCGCCAATCGTGACCTGTTCTTGGGGTATGCGCGAGAACAGGGCGCCGTGATCGCCCCGCATGCCAAGACCCCGATGGCGCCGGACCTTGCCCGGTCCCTGGTCGAGGCCGGAGCATGGGGCACGACCGTCGCCGACATAAGGCAGGCCACAGTGATGCTCAGATCCGGGCTCTCTCGGCTGATCATCGCCAACGAGGTCGGCGGACCAGGTGGTGCGAACCGACTTGCTGTCCTTGTCGGCGCCTGGCCAAGCGCCGAGTTCTACGTTTTTGCCGACTCTTTCGACGCCGTGAATGCGCTTGCTGAAGCTTGGCGCGCCAATGCGACGCTGCCGCCATTGCGCGTGCTCGTCGAACTTGGTGCGGGGAGGGCAGGCGCCCGGACCACCGGCGAAGCCGAGGCGATCGCCGACGCGGTTGTAGCTGCCGGAGGGCGGCTGCTGATCGCCGGCGTCGCAGCCTACGAAGGTGCCGCGGCGCAAGCCGATCCTGGCCGTACCGATGAGGCGATATCCGCGCTGTTGGCAATGACAGCCGATATGTTCCTGCGGCTCCGCGCCCGCGTCGGCGGCGACACCCCGCTGATCGCCACCGCCGGCGGCTCGGTGTACTTCGACAAGGTGGTCGCAGCGCTTTCGCCCCTCGTCTCCAGGGACGGCAATGCCACGTTGGTGCTGCGCAGCGGCGCCATCTTCTTTCACGACCATGGCGTCTACGACAGGTCGCTCGGCGCACTCGATGCCCGCGACGGTTTTGCGATCGGCGGCGTCGGTGCTTCCGCACGAAATTCCTTCCATCCGGCTTTACGTCTTTGGGCCGAGGTACTGTCGCGGCCGGAGCCCGGCCTTGCTATCTGCGGTATGGGCATGCGCGACGTGTCGTTCGACCAGGGCTTTCCGAAGGTCGTGACCATCTTTCGTGCCGGCAAGCAGCTGCCGAAAACGCGTGCCGAGGTCTTCAAGCTCAACGACCAGCACGCCTTCCTGACAATTGCGTCGGGCGACGATATTGCCGTTGGTGACGTCGTTGAATTCGGCATCTCGCACCCCTGCACCTGCCTCGATCGCTATCGCGTGATCTTCGGCGCCGACGCGGCCGGGTATGTCCGCCACGCCTTTCCTACCTATTTCGGCTGAGCAGATATCGCGGCCACTTCCAAAAAAGAGAACCTCGAAAGGATCTGATATGATCAAGTACTTCCAGGCCGGCTCCCGCATGTCTCAGGCGGTCGTCTATGGCGGCCTCGTGCACATCGCAGGCCAGGTGGCAGACGACCGCAAGGCCGGCATCGAGGGTCAGACGAGCGACGTGCTCTCCAAGGTCGAGGCGCTCCTTGTTGAGGCCGGCAGCAGCAAGTCGAGGCTAGTGGCGGTCAACATCTTCCTGCCGCAGATCGCCGACTTCGATGCCATGAACAGCATCTACGATGCCTGGGTGGATCCTGCGCGCCTGCCGGCGCGCGCCTGTGTCGAGGCGCGTCTCGCCGATCCCGATCTCCGCATAGAGGTCACTGCGATCGCAGCTGTCTGAGCCGCCGCCATGCACACCGGCCTCAGCCATACGCTCGACTTCGACCGGGACGGCAAGACACTCGGCCATCTCAGCATTCCGTTTTCGATCGACCGTTCGCCCTATTTCCAGGTCAAGGTCCCGATCTGCCTTGTCCGCAACGGCGAAGGCCCGTCGGTGCTTCTGATGGCCGGCAATCACGGCGACGAATATGAAGGCGAGCTGTCGTTGGCAAAGCTGGTGCGCCGGCTCGATCCCAAGCAGATCAAGGGTTGCGTCACCATCCTGCCGATGGCGAACGTGCCGGCGGTGATCGCCGCAAAGCGCTGCTCGCCACTCGACGGCGGCAATCTCAACCGCGCCTTTCCGGGCGACCCGTCAGGCACGCCAACAAGCCGGCTTGCCAATTTCCTGGAGATGGAACTGTTTCCCCGCCACGACGTCATCTTCGACATTCATTCTGGCGGCACCTCGATGGAGCATCTGCCGACCGCGCTTGTCGAGCACAATACCGATCCCGACCGGCACCGGCGCGGTGTGGAGCTAATGCGGACGCTCAGCATGCCCTATGGGTTCGTGGCCGACAACGGCCAGGCCTCACCGACCTCCATGGGTGCGGCGCGCCGGGCCGGCGCCATCGGCGTCAGCGGAGAGTTCGGCGGCGGTGGCACTGTCACGGTCGATACGATGGAGATTACCGCCCGCGCACTCGACGCCCTGATGGCCGCCTTGGGAGTGGTTGAGGCGCCGGTTCTTGCACCGGCAACCGGACCTTCGGCGCCGACGCGGCTTCTTTCGTTGTCTCGGCACAGTCAGGGCCTTTATGCCACAAGCCGTGGTTGGTTCGAGCCGGCAGTCAGGCTGGGCGACAGCGTGACTTCAGGCCAACTGGCGGGCTGGTACCACGACCTCGAACGACTCGACCTCGCCGAGCAAGCCCTGCACTTCCTCGAAAGCGGCATTGTGCTTTCGCGCCGGCTGCACACGATGTGCGAGGCGGGAGACTGCCTCATGCAGGTCGCCGAGCCGGTCGACTGATAAGAAGCCCTCCCGACCATACGCCCATATCAGGATCAAGACTGAGGATAACCGGATGCAACTGTCGATGTGGACCTATCCTTGGGATGTCCAGGATCTGGGCTTGGAGATGGTCGAGCGCGATCTTGTCGAGCGTGCCGGGCTCAACATGATCAGTCTGGCGACTTCGTATCACGCTGGCCGGTTTCTGCAGCCGCGCAGCCCGCGCCGGAAAGCCTATTTTCCGGAAGACGGAACCATCTATTTCAAGCCAGATGCGGCACACTGGGCCGACCTAGCCATCCAGCCCAAGGTGGCGAAGGTGATCATGGAAGGCGGCGATGTGCTTGGCGACCTTGTCCGCCGGCGCGAGGTGGGCGGGCTGGGCGTTTCGTGTTGGACGGTCTGCTTGCACAACACCCGGCTCGGCATGCTTCATCCGCAGGCCGTAACCCGCAACGCCTTCGGCGATGCCAACTACTACAATCTCTGCCCATCACATCCGGAAGCGCGCGCTTATGTCCGCGCGCTGATCGCCGATATCTCGCACAGCTACAGGCCGGACCGGATCGAGCTTGAAAGCCCGTCATTCATGGGCTTCGCCCACGAATACCATCATGAGAAAGACGGTGTCGGGCTGATGCCGGAAGACGATTTTCTGTTGTCGATATGTTTCTGCCCGTCCTGCCTTGCGCGCGCGGCCGAGGCCGGCGTCGACGGCGAAGTAGCGCGCAAGCTCGTCGGGCAATGGATCGTCGAGACCTGCGAGCGCGCCGTGCCCGAACGGCGCTTTCCAGACTTTCCGGGGAGCGGCCTCGACACTTTTTTGCCATGGCCGGAACTCCATGGCTACCTGCTGTGGCGGTTCGAACCGGTGACCAGCCTGGTCGCCGAACTGCGCGAGGTGGCCAATCCGGCGACCCGCGTTGTCATCATCGATTTGAAAGACGGTTGGCTTGGCGGCTGCGATCTCGCGGCGCTCGGCAAGGTCTGTGACGGGGCAATCCTGTGTGCCTACGACATGCAGCCCGGCGATGTCGCCAGCCTGATGGCGGCCGGACGCGCAGCCCTTGGCGTGAAAAAGTTCCTCGGCGCCGGCTACCGGCTGTTCTATCCGGAAATGGCCGGCCCCGACATCCTCACCGCCAAGGTCAAAGCTGCGATGGCGCCGGATGTCGACGGCATCAATTTTTACAATTATGGCCTTGTCCCTGCCGCACGCCTCGATTGGGTGAGTGCCGCAAGATCCGTTTGAAAAACCGATCCGTTGCCGCAGTCTGCTAGGACTGACCTCACTTTGCCTTGGAGCTTTATGAGCATGCCGGCTATTCGCTTCGGTCACATTGGCCGGCGGCGGCCGGACAAGCTGAAAGCATGGCGGTGACGGTCCATGCGGATCGAAGATCATACGCCGACCATATTGCTGCTTATACGCTTCAAAGTATACAATATTCGATACGGAAAAGCGTATATTGAAATTTATCTGCGCGAGCGTATAATACCATGGCTAGAGAGGTATGCTGTGGACCAAATCGCCCGAACACCCAAGCAAATTGGAGATGCCGTCCGCCGGCAGCGTCGCAAGCTCCGCCTCAACCAGACCAATGTCGGGGACCAAACGATGCTGCGTCAGGCGACCATCTCGGCCGTCGAGAGTGGCGCGCCTGGGACCCAGCTCGGAACGCTTTGCGATATTCTCGCAGCGCTCGACCTCGAATTCGTCGTCCGCCCTCGTACCAAGGCAAAGCCGGCTGAGATCGAGGACATCTTCTGATGGCTCGTCCGCGGCAGCACATCCCGCTAAATGTCTTCTTGAACAGCCGTCTCGTCGGGCGGCTGAATAGACAATCCAGCGGCGCGATCGATTTTCAGTACGATCCGTCCTGGCTTGCTTGGGAGCACGCGCTGCCCGTCTCGCTATCACTGCCTCTGCGTGAAGATCGTTATATCGGTGCGCCCGTCATCGCCGTCTTCGACAATCTCCTGCCCGACAACGTCCCCATTCGCCGCCGTATGGCGGAGCGTGTTCATGCTCAAGGAATAGACGCTTACGACCTGCTTGCCGCTGTCGGGCGCGATTGTGTCGGCGCATTGCAATTCCTGCCGGATGGTGTCGAGCCAGGCCCCGCCGGTATTGTCAACGGCAAACCCGTTGACGATACCGAGATTGCTCGTCTTCTCCTCGATCTGGCATCGGCTCCCCTTGGGCTTGGCGAGGACGAGGACTTCCGGATCTCGATCGCTGGCGCTCAGGAAAAGACTGCGCTCTTGTTCTGGAAAGGACGTTGGTACAAGCCGCTGGCGACGACTGCCACGACGCACATCCTCAAACCACAGATTGGACGGTTGCCAAATGGCATCGATCTTTCCTTCAGCGTCGAGAACGAATTTTTCTGCCTCAAGCTGACAACCGCCCTAGGGCTCCCGAGCGCCGTCGTCGCAATCGAGGAGTTCGAAGGCAATCGCGTGCTCGCGGTCGAGCGGTTCGATCGCCGATGGACCGGTGACAATCGTCTCCTGCGTTTGCCCCAGGAAGACTGCTGCCAGGCCCTTTCTGTGCCGCCGTCACTGAAATACGAATCCGACGGCGGGCCTGGCGTTCCGGCTATCCTCAATTTGATGAAGGGAAGCGACCAACCGGAGGTAGACCAGGCTGCGGTTTTAAAGGCCGTGGTTGCCTTTTGGCTTCTCGGCGCCACAGATGGGCACGCCAAGAATTTTAGCGTCTTTCTTTCCCCCGGCGGCCGGTTCCGCATAACGCCGCTCTATGATGTGATTTCAGCGCAGCCCAGCCTTGATGCGGGACAGATCAAGCGCAACAAAGTGAAACTGGCGATGGCTATTGGTGACACACGCCACTACCTCGTCGACAGCGTCATGCCACGCCATTTTATCCAGACCGCCGCCAAAGCAGGGATCGGTCCGAAACCCGTCAAGGCGATCTTTGATGAGCTGCGCCAACAGGCGCTAGCGGCGGTCGAACTGGTTTCTGCATCGCTCCCAAAGGATTTTCCTGCGGAAGTCGCTGATGCCATCGGCAATGGGGTCAGGGCTCGTGTACGCAGACTGGAAGAGGCGTGATGCTGAAAGTAGAGACGCAACGAGACTGATGTCGCCATTGCGACAACGCTCAAATGGTCTTCTTCAGCAGCAGCAGCATCCAGGCGGCCACGGCCGCCGCTGCGTCGTCCAGATGATGCCGAACCCACCCCTTACCTTCTCATGCGCGATAGGATGGGCCAAGGTTTGACCACGTCAAAAAACCGGAAAGCAAGGAACCTGCCGACCACCAGAGCAGCTCGAGCGGCAGCATGGAAAGTGTGACGCGGCGCTACCCGATCCTAGCCAGTGCCTTTCCGGGATAGGATCAACTCACGGATTTGCCAGCCTGTAACTTTCTTACGAGGCCGATCAACTGATCCAGATCAGCGCGTGGAAGCGCAAGTATCTCGGGCGGGGGTTTGTGATATTCCTTCATCAATTCCTTGATGGTTGCGGCACCTTTGGGTGTGAGCTTGACAAGCTTCACACGGCGATCGCCTGGCGACGGAATCCGTTCGGCGAGCCCCGCCTGCTCAAGCCGGTCGACCAGCCAGGTCGCCGTCGATGGATCGCACTGCCATTGAGCAGCCAATGCGCCGATCGGCTTGCCCGCATCTTTGTCGAGCGTGAAGAGGGCGCGGGAGTCGTTGGGCGTCAGGCCCAATTTCTGCTGGATCGCCAACCGGTCCGGCGCGGACCGCATCAGGAAATCAAACATCAGGCGCCATGCCTCGGTGGCGTGCTGCAAGCGATCTTGGCTCGGTCTCATTCCACGCTCCTTCATGTCTTGACACATACTTGGACCAATCATATGATTTGATCAATCAAAATGTTTTTGTGGTCAAAGCAAGAGAGGAGATCCGAGATGACCAATACCACGGTTCTCGTCGTCGGAGGCGGCCTGAACGGTCTGACGGCGGCCGCCCTTTTGGCTCACAACGACATTGCGTGTGTCCTCGTCGAGCGTCATCCCGACACGTCAATCCAGTACAAGTTTGCCGGCATCTCCCCGCGCAGCATGGAGATATTCCGAAGCCTCGGCCTCGAGGAGGAGATTCGTACAAATCGGACGGGGGACCAGCAGGCAGGCGCTATTGCGCGCGCCAGGAATCTCGCCGATCCGCAGATTCAATGGGGCGGACCCGCGTGGCCGGATGCAAGTGCCCTCAGCCCCACGCAACCAGCGACGTGTGATCAGCACGTCCTGGAACCGATTCTGCGCCGCTACGCCGAGCGGAACGGTGCAGACGTGCGTTTCAGCACGGAGCTGGTGACTTTCGATCAGGACGAGACCGTCGTCCGCGCGGAAATTCGCGATTTCGCGACCTGCGCAAAGGAGGTCATCTCGGCCGACTATCTGATCGTCGCGGACGGTGCGAACGGTTCCCTGCGAGAGAGGCTGGAGATCAGCCGCAGCGGGGCAGGCGGCCTTCAGCACTGGATGAATGTCGTCTTTGACACGGACATGCCTCCGACGATAGGCGGCAAGCGCTTCACGTCGTGCTTCGTGACGGACCTCAACGGGACCTTCACGCCCAGACAGGGTGGACGATGGCTTCTGGCGCTCCAGTACTTTCCCGAAAAGGGCGAGAAACCACAGGATTTTGATGAAGCCAAGTGCAGGGAACTGATCATACGAGGTGCGGGCCGGCCGGACATCACGACGAGGCTTGTCGATGCGCGCTCCT
Organism: Mesorhizobium sp. M0207; assembly: GCF_040321995.1. NCBI lineage: Bacteria > Pseudomonadati > Pseudomonadota > Alphaproteobacteria > Hyphomicrobiales > Phyllobacteriaceae > Mesorhizobium > Mesorhizobium sp. M0207. Next base: position 87,062 of record NZ_JAMYSQ010000019.1, on the reverse strand, counting down.
GGGAAGTGGCCGCCCTCACAGCGCGCCAATTCCGCCGAGGCCGCGCGTTTCTTGTGGGGGATGCCGCACATGTGATGCCCCCAACAGGCGCTTTCGGTGGCAATTCAGGTATCCACGACGCCCATAACCTTGCCTGGAAGCTTGCGATGGTAGCACGCGGGCATGCCGATCCCTCGTTGCTGGATAGCTATGACATGGAGCGCCGGCCGGTCATCGAGGCTACGTTGGCGCAAGCGCTCGCCCGCCTACAGAAATGGTTCGACGATCCGTCGAAGCGGTTGCCTCCTCCTGTTGCGATCGTCGAGGATTACGACGTGGTATTTGGCCAACGCTACGCTGCAGGCATCGTGGCTCTGGAATCCACACCGGACGATCACCCATTCCAAAAATCCACGGAGCTGTCGGGCCGCCCCGGCACGCGTTTGCCGCATTTCGCGGTCGGGCGTGCCGGCCAGCGGATTTCGAGTCTCGATTTGTGCGACCGCGATCTTCTTCTCCTCTGCGCCGACGAAGCATGGTGTCAGGCCGCTGACTCCGTAAGCCAGCGCCTCGGGATGCCGCTGACGTGCCACTCGTTGGGTGCGAATGGGGATCTGCTTGACTTGGACCATCGGTGGCCTTCCGTGCTCGGGGTTAAAAGCGGCGGTTCCGCCTTGGTCAGACCGGACGGATTTGTCGCGTGGCGGTCAACGCACGGTGTGCCTGATCCTGTACAGGTGCTGATCGAAACACTTGATGGGCTCGGTTTCCGCACGGAGGCGCACGAACATCATCGGTGAGCGGCGGCGAGTGCGGATGCCTCCCGCCTTCGGGCATGACTTGCTTGCCGATGCCATCACTGGGAATGACAACGATGCCAGGCGCTTGCTCCTTTCCTACTCGTTGTCGCCGAGTAGGGCCGCGCACACCGCTTCGGTGACCTTATCGGTGGTGGCACTTCCGCCGAGATCGGGCGTGTGCAGTGAGGCGTCCGCCGTCACGCGCTCGATGGCGCGCATCAGGCGCGCCGCGGCAGCCGGCTCGCCAAGATGCTCCAGCATCATCACCGCCGACCAGAACGTGCCGACCGGATTGGCGATGCCCTTGCCGGTGATGTCGAAGGCCGAGCCGTGGATCGGCTCGAACATCGACGGAAACCGCCGCGCGGGGTTGAGGTTCGCAGTCGGCGCAATGCCGATCGATCCGGCAAGTGCGGCCGCAAGATCCGACAGGATATCGGCGTGAAGATTGGTCGCGACGATTGTGTCGAGCGAGCGCGGATTGAGCGTCATGCGCACTGTCATCGCGTCGACCAGCATTTTGTCCCATGCGACATCAGGAAAATCGGCCGCGACCTCACGGGCGATGTCGTCCCAGAGCACCATGCCGTGACGCTGGGCGTTCGACTTGGTGACCACGGTCAACAGCTTTCGCGGCCGCGACCGCGCCATCTCGAAGGCGAAGCGCATGATGCGCGTCACGCCGGCGCGGGTGAAGATCGAGACCTCGGTCGCGATTTCCTCAGGCCGGCCGAGATGCGAGCGCCCGCCCTGGCCGGCGTATTCGCCTTCCGAATTCTCCCGAACGATGACCCAGTCGAGATCCCCTGCCGTGACGCCGCGAAGCGGGCTCTCGATACCGGGCAGGATGCGGGTCGGGCGGACATTGGCGTACTGGTCGAAGGGCTGGCAGATCGCGAGCCGCAACCCCCAAAGCGTCAGATGGTCGGGCACGTCTGGCGCGCCGACAGCGCCGAAATAGATCGCATCGAAGGCCTTCAGCCGCTCGGTGCCGTCCTTGGGCATCATCACGCCGTTGAACTTGTAGTAGTCCGAGCCCCAGTCGAAATGCTGCACCTCGAGACTGAAACCGCCGTCGCGCGTGGCGCAGGCGGCCAGCGCACGAAGGCCGGCCGCTACGACTTCCTTGCCGATCCCATCGCCTGGAATGGCCGCGATCCTATAGCTTCGCATTAGTCCAGTCCTCCCCTTGTGGCGCTAAACTAGCATGGACCATCGTGCTGGCCTTTGGCCGTGAGGCCGAATGCCGCCATTACGGCAAATGGTCAATCAATCCGTTCAGCAGGAGCAGCAGCACCCCGGCGGCCACAGCCGCAGCCGCATCGTCCACCATGATACCGGCCCCACCCCTTACCTTGTCATGTGCGATACGGATGGGCCAAGGCTTGACGACGTCGAAAAACCGGAAAGCAAGGAAGCCTGCTGCCCACCAGAGCGGATCGAGGGGCAGCATGGAAAGGGTTAGGGCCGCGCCGAAGGTCTCATCAATGACGACGATCTGCGGATCCTCCGTCCCGGTACGGGAGATAACATACGATGACGCCCATACGCCGACGGCGAACAGGGCCACGTAGGCAAGCACCGTCAGCCAAGGTGATGCGGGTATCAGAGCCGCGGCAACAGCCACTCCAACCATTGCGCCGGCCGTGCCCGGCCATATTGGAGATAATCCCGCGCCGACAGAGGTCGCGAGCAGGTAGGCGAACTTGGGTGGAAACTTATGCATCGATTTTCGGCCGGCTTCCCACGGATCGCAAGCGATCATAGTCACATCGTTCGGGTGCTGCCGCCAGACTGCTGTTCGATTTGCACCACCTCACAAGGGCATCGCCCAAACCGTGAAAATGCTGTCGGGCAGCTGTCGCAGCGACTGGAAGTTCTGTTTCGCCGCCAGCTCGGCGAGTACCTTAATCCGCCGGCCCCATTCGCCAAACGAGATCATTTTTGCGGCAAGTTGAGAACGTTGCTGAGCCCGGTCTCGGCCCGCATTGGCCAACCGAAACGGTGGCGACGGTGGAACAAACCCGCAAATTGCTGGTAAAGCTCCGTCAACCGACATCATCAGAGGAGCCGCCATGATCGCCGGTCTCATGAAAAGTCGCATCGACCCGCTATGGGAGCAGGCCGCCTCTCCGCTGATCGGGATCGGCATGACGCCGAACCAGGTTACGGCCAGCGGGCTGGTGCTCGTGGCTTTGTCTTCGGCCGCCTACGCGTTTCATCATTCAAGTCTTGCCTTTGGCCTTTGCCTGGCGTTTGCCTTCAGCTTCGATGCGCTGGACGGTGCGGTCGCCCGCCGGACAAATATGAGCACCAAGGCCGGTGGCTATTTCGACGCCGTCGTCGACCGCTATCAGGAATTGGCCGTCTTTGCGGCTATCGGCTGGGTTGCCGATCTGTGGGCGATCGCAATGTTCGCATTCGCGGGCGGGATCCTCACCAGTTACGCCAAGGCGCGGACGGCGCTGGAAATCCCTGTGAAAAACCACGGTTGGCCGGATTTCTTCGAGCGGATGGAACGTCTGGTGTTCATTTGCGTGCTGCTCGCCGCCGACGGAGTCGCGACCGCGATGGGCGCGGCTTCGCCCTGGATTCTGGCGGGTGGGTTCGCGCTGTACGCAGTGCTGGCCAACGCCACAGCCCTGCAACGGATCAGTCGCGCATTTGCGATGCTGAAACGAGCCGACGGGAAGCAGCCGTGAGACTACGGGGATGCTTGCACTTGGCCTCACCTGAGGCTAATGGCATTTGGAAATATAGCCGATGTGCTGGGGCTGCCGCCCAAGGAGACGGCTGCACGGTCGCCATTCGGGCTGATGGCTCGAATCGAAGACGGATTGCCGTTGGGTGCGCTTGAACGCGTCTCACAATTGCTGGCACCGGCCGATACGCAATTCAAATATCGCCTCGTCCCAAAGGCAACTTATGAGCGCCGCAAGAGAGGTGCTCTCCGACTCTCTTCGGAAGAGGGCATGCGGGTGGCGCGGGTGGCGCGCCTATGGAACCTGGCCCTCGACGTTTGGCAGATCGAAGGTGAGGCTCGTGACTTTCTGTTTCGGTCTCATCCCATGCTGGAAGACCGACGCCCGATCGACGTGGTCATTCAAAGCGAGATCGGCGCCGAACTGGTGCTCGATATCCTTGCAGGCCTGAAGTACGGCACCGCTGCTTGACGGCACAGATACTCGATCGCATGCTGCAGTGCTTCAGGATCGGCGATCCAGCCGGCACATATCCGATCTTCGACGCGACGGGCTCGACGATAGCGCCTGGCCGCTGGAACACGCCCGGCAGCCCGTTGATCTACACCAGCGAGCATTATTCAACGGCCTTGCTGGAAAAGCTGGTGCACGGCAGCGGCAGACTGCCGCCCAACCAGCCTTACGTCCAGATCATGCTTCCGCGCGGGCTGAGCTACGAACTCTTTTCTCAGCCGTCGTTGCCCGGATGGGATATGATGCCGGCAACGGTGAGCAAGGAATTCGGTGAGACATGGTGTGTCGAGCGCCGCAGCGCGATCCTGATCGTGCCAAGCGTCGTGGCTCGCCCCGACAACAACGTGTTGATCAATCCGGCACATCCGGGTTTTCCCTGATCACGGCCAGCCTGCATCAACCCGTATACTGGGATAGCCGCCTGTTTGGCTCCTGAGCCGGGCAGAGAGGCAGGTTCCTACTTAACACAACCCGTCAGCGCCAACTCAAGCCTGGAGCGACATGGGTCAGGATCGCCTCGATGGCATGGACATTGTACTCGACGCCGAGCTGGTTGGGGACGGTAAGCAGCAGCGTATCGGCCTCGGCGATGGCTTCGTCGCCCTTTAGCTGCTCGATCAGGACGTCCGGTTCGGCGGCATAGGAGCGGCCGAACACCGCGCGTCTGTCTGCCTCGATGTAACCGAAATGATCTCCGCTCTGGTTGCCGCCGAAATAGGCTCGGTCGCGATCGTCGACCAGCGCAAAAATGCTCCGGCTCACCGACACCCGCGGCTCGCGCGTGTGTCCGGCCGCCTTCCAGGCCTCACGAAAAGCCCGGATCTGTTCGGCCTGCTGGACGTGAAACGGCTTTCCGCCTTCATCGAATTTGAGCGTGGAGCTCTGCAGGTTCATCCCCAGTTTCGCCGCCCATTCGGCGGTGGCGTTTGTGGCGGCGCCCCACCAGATGCGCTCGCGCAGGCCCTCCGAGTGCGGCTCGACGCGAAGCAGGCCAGGCGGGTTGGGAAACATCGGCCGCGGGTTGGGCTGCGCAAAGCCTTTGCCCAGCAACACTTCGAGCAGCACTCCGGTGTGTCTACGGGCCATGTCGGCATCGCTCTCGCCCTCTTGCGGGGCGTAGCCGAAGTAGCGCCATCCCTCGATCACCTGCTCCGGCGAGCCTCGGCTGATGCCCAGCTGCAGACGCCCTCCGGCGATTAGGTCGGCGGCGCCGGCGTCCTCGGCCATGTAGAGCGGGTTCTCATAGCGCATGTCGATCACCGCCGTGCCGATCTCGATTCGGCTGGTCTTTGCGCCGACCGCCGCCAGCAGCGGGAAGGGCGAGGCGAGCTGGCGGGCGAAGTGATGCACGCGGAAATACGCGCCGTCCGCACCCAGCTCCTCGGCCGCGACCGCCAACTCGACGGACTGCAAAAGCGCGTCGGATGCCGTCCGCGTCTGCGATTGCGGCGAGGGCGTCCAGTGCCCGAACGAGAGGAAACCAATCTTCTTCATGAGAACCAGCCTAAAGGGGAGCCAGGTGCAGACTATGCTGCGGCGCGCAGCAAAGCATCGCAAAATCGGTGCCGATGACCGCCTGCCTTGACGCGCAAAGCTTGAATCGGCGGTTGTTGATCAACGATGGCCGACCGTGCCGAGCTGCCGTCGGACGCCAGCCTAGGAAGGTGCCGCGAATGCGAGCGCTATCGCGATGAGGATCAACAGCGGTCCCATCCATTTGAAGCGAGTCCCAAAGTTGGTCCACCATGCTTGCTGCTGGCCGGGGCGAGCTTGGAACGGGTCCGCGAGAAATCCGAAGCCGATGCCAGCCATCCACAACCCGGCGCAGAACATGATGAACTCGTCGATGTATTCCGCGACCATGCTTCGAAGCTTTCGAATTTATGCCGCCGCTACATGCGCCGAATTCGAGCCGATATAGTTTCGGATCGTTTCGATGATCCGGTCCTGGTCAGCCTCGCTCAGATAGGGATGCATTGGCAGGCACAGGATGCGCTTCGGCAGCTCTTCCGAAACGGCAAGGCCGGTCGGCGTGCGCGGATAATCGCGATAGGCAATCTGGCTGTGCAGCGGTTTCACATAGTAGATGACCGACGGAATGCCCTTTTCACCGAGATGTGCCTTGAGCCCGTCCCGTTTCGGCGTTTCGATGGCGTATTGCGCCCAGGCCGAGCGGCCGCCGCCCAGATTGCGCGCCGCCTTGACGATATCGCCGAGACCTTCGGCATAGCGATTGGCGACCGCTTGCCGCGCCACCATCTCGTCCTCGAGGATGGCCAGCTTCTCTATCAGGATCGCCGCCTGAAGCGTGTCGAGCCGTGAATTGATGCCGACGCGGACATTGTCATATTGCGTTTCGCCCTTTCCGTGAAAGGCGAACGAGCGCAGCTGTTCGGCCAGCGCATCGTCATTGGTGAACATCGCACCGCCGTCGCCATAGCAGCCGAGCGGCTTTGCCGGATAGAAGCTGGTCGAGCCGACGGTGCCGAACGAGCCGCACATCTTGCCGTCAGCCGAGCCGCCGGTCGCCTGCGCCGCATCCTCGATGACCATCAGGCCTTCGCGATCGGCGATGGCCATGATCGCCTCGTAATCGGCGGCGAGGCCGAACAGGTCGACGGGAATGATTGCCTTCGGCCTCAGCCGGCCCTCCGCCTTGATCATGGCAATTGCCGCCTCGAGGCTGGCGATGTCGATATTGTAGCTGTCGGCATCGACATCGACGAACACCGGTTCGGCCTTGGTCAGCGCCACCACTTCGGCCGTGGCGGCGAAGGTGAAGCTCGGCACGAACACCGCGTCGCCCGGGCCGATGCCGGCGGCAAACAGCGGCAGCAGCAGCGCATCGGTGCCGTTGGCGCAAGCGACCACGTGCTTGATGCCGATATAGGCGGCGAGCTTGTTTTCGAATTCGGTGACCTGCGGTCCGAGAATATAGCGGCCTTCGTCGACAACCCGGTCGATTGCCGCTTTCAGCCTGTCGCGGATGCGTTCGCGCTGCGCGCCAAGATCGATGAACTGCATGTCGGCCTCAAACGGTTTTAGTCAGATAACCGGCCGCTGGTAGCAGACTTGGTACGGCCGAGAAAGCCGCAGGGCAAAAACCCTGAATTGCTCAAGTGTCGCAGCCTGTTACCTCTGATTTCCGATCTGGCCTCTTAAAGGCGTGGAATCCGGGCTTCGGCCGGCCTGTTACAGGCTTCGCACCCCGCCCGCCAGGCTGGACGAAACATAAAGTGATCGCCGGTGAGCAGTCCATGGGCTGCGCACCAGCCGGTCAGGCGATTTCATGCCGCCATGGCGGGTTGGCGCCGGCCCGCGATACCGTCACCGCCGCGGCCTTGGCGCCAAGCGTCAGCGCCTTGTGGATGGCGTCTTCCGGCAAACTGGCGATTGCCGTCTTCGACAGCAGACCCTGTTCATGCAAGGAGGCAAGAATGCCGGCATTGAATGTGTCGCCGGCTCCGACCGTATCGACCACCTCGACCTTGTCCGGCACGACGGTGACCCGGTGCTGGCTGCTGTAACCGACCGCGCCTTCGCTGCCGTGGGTGACCACGATCAGCTTTGGGCCGCGATCCAGCCAGTTACGGACGACGTCTTCATGCGAGCCGGCTTCGCCGAACCAGTTCAAATCCTCGTCCGACAGTTTCACGATGTCGGCCATCGCCATCATGCCGCGGATGCGCCTGAGGTGCTTGGCCTTGTCGGGAATGAAGTTTGGCCGGATGTTGGGGTCGAGCATCATCACGCGGCGCTCATGTTCGCGCCGCATGAACTCCTCATAGGCCGATCCGGCCGGCTCCGAGATCAGGCTGATGGCGCCGAACAGCATGGCCTCGATCTCGCTGCCGAGTTCCGGCAGGTCCTCGATGGTCAGCATGCGCCCGGCGGTGTTCTCGTCATAGAAGGTGTAGGTCGCTTGGCCGTTGGTGAGCCGCACGAAGGCGAGCGTGGTCGGCCGCGGCGAAGTGTGCGCATAGGTCGAGCTGACCTTGCTGTTCCCCAGCGCCTCCCTGAACTGCCCGCCGAACAGATCCGACGACAGGCCGGAGAAAAAGGCAGCGGGCGCGCCGAGCCGGCCTAGCGCAATGGCCGAGTTGAAGACGGCACCGCCGACATAGGGGGCAAAGGCCGGCTCGCCCTCCGTCGTGGTCCGCGGCAGCATGTCGATCAGGGCTTCGCCGCAGCAGAGGATCATGAAGTCTTGCTTTCCGGCGGATAGATCACGCCCTTGCGAATGATGATGTTGGCATAAAGCCGCGGCTCGCTAGTCGCGACGATCGCGTGCGCGGCCTTGACCCGTGCATAGAAGTCGGCACCGGCAAGCGCAACCACCTTGCGGCCCGGCGCACGCCTGGCGCAGATCGCTTCCATCTCATAGTGAACCGGATCGGCGAGCAGGGGATCGCCTTTGGCCGAGGCGCGAAACAGCGCCTGCGGCACGGCGTCGTCGACCGGCAATACGCTCAATACCGCATCGAGCACGGGGACGAGATGATGACCGTCGGCGCGGACCAGCCGCTGTGCCTGCTGCTCGGCCGGGTAGTTGCCGTCGACCAAGGCGATCTCGTCGCCATGGCCCATGGCGCGCAATATCGCCAGAAGCTCGGGGCCGAGCAGCGCCGGGATGCCGATCAGCATGCTCAGAAGCTCCGGGAAATCGTGGTCGAGCCGATGAGGAAGCGCTCCGACAGCGGCAGGCTGGCGCCACCCAGCGCCCGCGCATGGATGCCGACGGTTCCCTCGCGAACGGCCGGCAGCCTCAGGCCTTCGCCGTCGATCCGGCCGATGGCCTGGATAACGGCATCGACAAGCCGCCTGCGCACGGCAAGCGGCATCCATCCGTCGATCACCGCGGCATCGAAGTCAATGACGGAGGAGGCCGAAACGATGGCATAGGCAAGCGCCTGCGAGGCGCTGGCGATCCAGTCGTCAAGCTCGGCGCCGATCTCGCCCCAGTCCCCCGGTGATGTCCACAGATGCGAGGCCTCGATGCCGCGCGCGTTGAGCGCCTTTTCCAGCATGGCGATCGACGCCACGTCGATCAACTGCGTCGGCTTGCCGTCCGGCCCTGGCACCGGCATCGAGCCCAGCGCGCCGGCATTGCCGGTTGGGCCACCAAACAACCGGCCGTTCAGCACGATGCCGCCGCCGGCAAAGGCACCGATATAGAAATAGACGAAATCGCGTGCCGCACCCGCCGCGTGGCCGAACACGAGTTCGGCGCCGCAGGCCGAGGTGGCGTCGTTCTGCAGATAGACTGGAAATTCGCATTGCGCCTGGATATCGGCGCGGATGTCGCGATGGCGCCATTCGTCCATGATTTCACGCGGCGCGCCGGCGGTGTCGGCCCAGTTCCACAATTCGAACGGCATGGCGATGCCAAGCCCGGCAATGCGTTTATCCTGCGCCGGGGTGAGTTCGCCGCGCATCTTCTTCATGCCGCTTGTGACGAATTCCACCGTTTCGCGCGGCGCCGGATAGCGGTAGGAATGCTGCAGCATCGAGCGCACACTGCCGAGGAAATCGATCAGCACCAATTCGGCGCTGCGGCGGCCGATCTTCAGGCCGATGAAATAGGCGCCGTCGGGATTGAGCGCCATGGGTATCGAGGGCTGGCCGATCTTGCCGCGCAACGGCGCCTGGCGGACGAGCAGGTCGTCCTCCTCCAGCTCGCGCATGATGACCGACACTGTCTGCGCCGAAAGGCCGGTCATACGTGCGATGTCGGATTTGGCCAGGCTGCCGTGCTGGCGCACCAGCGACAGCACCAGCCGCTCATTGTGGTCCCGCATGCCGCTTTGGTTGGTGCCGCGGTGCAGGCGGCTTTCGGCCGCATCGGGCGAGCCGTGCCTCGTAATGCCGGTCTCCACCCTGTTCCTCCCGTCGTTTCCCCTCAATGCTTTTGGTCTAGAGTGAGTGAACAATCCTGCGTTGTCAATAATAAATAAGAGTGATTTAATTATTGACAGTGCTGCCGGACTGGTGTCTCTTGAGGTCGGCGCCGACACTGGGAGATTTCGTCGGACGCGCTGCAGATGCCGGTTGGCCGGCATCCTAAATGGTTCCATGGGAGGAAAATCGTGACCACGTCAAAACTGTTGAAATCCACCGTGTTTGCCGCGGCCGGACTGAGCCTGATGGCCTTTGCGTCGACGGCATCGGCCGCCGGGGTCGGCGCCTGCTTGATCACCAAGACCGACACCAATCCCTTCTTCGTCAAGATGAAGGAAGGTGCGGCGGCCAAGGCCAAGGAGCTTGGCGTCGATCTCAAGACTTACGCCGGCAAGATCGACGGCGACAGCGAGAGCCAGGTGGCTGCAATCGAGAGCTGTATCGCCGACGGGGCCAAGGGTATCCTCATCACCGCGTCCGACACCAAGGGTATCGTGCCGACCGTGAAGAAAGCGCGGGACGCCGGGCTGTTGGTGATCGCGCTCGACACCCCGCTTGATCCGATCGATGCGGCTGACGCGACCTTCGCGACCGACAATCTGGAAGCCGGCAAGCTGATCGGCGCATGGGCCGCCGCGACGCTTGGCGATAAGGCCAAGGATGCCAAGATCGGCTTCCTCGACCTGACGCCGTCGCAGCCCACGGTGGATGTGCTGCGCGACCAGGGTTTCATGATGGGCTACGGCATAGACGTGAAGGACCCCAACAAGATCGGCGACGAGGACGATCCGCGCATCGTTGGCCACGACGTGACGAACGGCAATGAAGAGGGTGGTCGCAAGGCGATGGAGAACCTTCTGCAGAAGGATAACACCATCAACGTCATCCACACCATCAACGAGCCCGCAGCTGTCGGCGCCTACCAGGCGCTGAAGGCCGTCGGTCTCGAAAGCCAGGTGCTGATCGTCTCGGTCGACGGTGGCTGCCCCGGCGTGAAATCGGTGACCGAAGGCGTGATCGGCGCTACCTCGCAGCAATATCCGCTGCAAATGGCGGCGCTCGGCATCGAGGCGATCGCCACTTTCGCCAAGGACGGGACGAAGCCGAAGCCGACCGAAGGCAAGAACTTCTTCGATACCGGCGTCAATCTTGTCACCGACAAGCCCGCCAACGGTGTGAAGTCCATCGACACCAAGGAAGGCCTCGCCAAGTGCTGGGGTTGAGCCTGGCCTGACCGGCAACAGATCGCGATCGGCCGGGGCTTGATCCCCGGCCGCTCCGGGTGGACGATGTGCCGATCTAAACGCAAATAGTGCCGGCGGCAGACCGGAAGGCGTGGATGGCGTCGGCGGTTGGCCGAAGCCCAGGGGAGGAAACATGGCTCAAGCACAAGAATTCGAAAAAGTTCTATCGAGCAGCGACACAAGCGTCGCCGCGTTCGACGACCATAAATCGGCCGTCAAGCGTGCCCAGCATTTCCTGCATTCCACGCCGGCAGCGGTGCCGCTTATCGTGTTGGTTCTGGCTATCATTATTTTTGGTATCACCATCGGCGGGCGTTTTTTTTCATCCTATACGCTGACGCTGATCCTTCAGCAGATCGCCATTGTCGGCATTCTGGGCGCCGCACAGACGCTGGTGATCCTGACTGCCGGCATCGACCTGTCGATTGGCGTGATCATGGTGATTTCGGCTGTGATCATGGGCAATTGCGCGGTCAGCTACGGTATGCCGGCCGTGCTCGCGGTGGCGATCGGGCTTCTCGCCGGTGGCGCGTGCGGCCTGCTCAACGGTGTGCTGGTCGCCTACATGAAGCTACCGCCCTTCATCGTGACGCTCGGCACCTGGAACATTGTCATGGCCACCAACTTCATCTATTCGGCCAATGAGACGATCCGCGACACCGACGTCGACGTCCAGGCGCCTCTGCTGCACCTGTTTGCCCTGAGCTTTAAGGTCGGCACGGCCGTGCTGACGCTTGGCGTCATTGCCATGGTCGTTCTCGTGTTGGTCCTCTGGTACGTGCTCAACCACACCGCATGGGGCCGCCATGTCTACGCGGTCGGCGACGATCAGGAGGCTGCGAAACTGTCGGGCATCCAGACGAAGAAGGTGCTGATGACCGTCTATGCCCTTGCCGGGCTGATTGCCGCCTTCGCAGCTTGGGTCTCCATCGGCCGCAATGGCTCGATCTCTCCTTCCGCCGCTGTCACCGACTACAATCTTCAGGCCATCACCGCGACGGTGATCGGCGGTATTTCTCTGTTCGGCGGGCGCGGCTCGATCCTCGGCACGCTGTTCGGCGCCATGATCGTCGGCGTCGTCTCGATGGGCCTCAACATGCTGGGCGCCGATCCGCAGTGGAAGGTGCTGCTCACCGGCGTGCTGATCATCGGCGCCGTGGCGATCGATCAATGGATCAGAAAGGTTTCGGCATAGCCATGACCCAGGAACCCATCCTCATCGCGCGCGGTCTGGTCAAGCGCTATGGCCGCGTCACCGCCCTCGACAACGCCGATTTCGACCTCTATCCGGGCGAAATCCTTGCCGTCATTGGCGACAACGGCGCCGGCAAGTCGTCGCTTATCAAGGCGATTTCCGGCGCGGTCGTGCCCGACGAAGGTGAGATACGACTTGAAGGCAAGCCCGTTGCGTTCAAGTCGCCGATGGAGGCACGGGAGGCCGGCATCGAAACAGTCTATCAGAACCTGGCTCTGTCGCCGGCGCTGTCCATCGCCGACAACATGTTCCTCGGCCGGGAGATCCGCAAGCCGGGGTTCCTCGGCGAATGGCTGCGCATGCTCGACCGCCCGGCGATGGAAAAGCGCGCCCGCGACAAGCTCACGGAGCTTGGCCTGATGACCATCCAGAACATCAGCCAGGCCGTGGAAACGCTTTCCGGCGGCCAGCGTCAGGGCGTGGCGGTGGCGCGCGCCGCCGCCTTTGGCAGCCGGGTGGTGATCATGGATGAGCCGACGGCGGCACTTGGCGTCAAAGAGAGCCGCCGCGTCCTCGAACTGATTCTCGACGTGAAGAAGCGAGGCCTGCCGATCGTGCTGATTTCACACAACATGCCGCATGTCTTCGAGGTGGCGGACCGCATCCACATTCACCGGCTCGGCCGTCGCCTGTGCGTCATCGATCCGAAGCAGTATACGATGTCCGACGCGGTCGCCTTCATGACGGGCGCCAAGGTGCCGCCGGAAGCGGCGCTGGCGGCTTGAGCAAGAACTTGAGGCCCATCGCCAAGGGTCCCAAATGCGCTGTTTCCAAATGCCAAATTGCCGCAGGGCAACCCGGCTTGCGATCACCTGAATCGATTGAACATCCGGTGGGATGCACTAGCATTGGCAGAGATGGTGAAAGCCGCATGATCCTGGCAACGTCACGAGAGGCAGCATGACGCGCGCGATGACAACCGAAGCTCCTCTGCCCACGCTCAAAAACCCGGATCCCAAGACGCTCGCCGAGGAAGTCTTGCAAGCCCTCAAATACAGGCTCGGCAAGGGCACCAACGTTGCAACCCAGTACGATTGGCTCACCGCCTCGATCAAGGTTGTACGCGACCGCATAGTCGATCACTGGATGCAGGCGACCCAAGAGGCCTACGCCCAGCAGGAAAAGCGCGTCTATTACCTGTCGCTGGAATTCCTCATCGGCCGCCTGATGCGCGATGCCTTCTCCAATCTCGGCCTGATGGACAATATGCGCGAGGCGCTTTCGTCGCTTGGCGTCGACCTCGACATCATTGCAGCGCTCGAACCGGACGCTGCCCTTGGTAATGGCGGGCTTGGCCGGCTCGCCGCCTGCTTCATGGAAAGCATGGCGACCGTCAATATACCCGCGCATGGCTACGGCATCCGCTACGCCAACGGCATGTTCCGGCAGGAGGTCCATGACGGCTGGCAGGTGGAGCTGCCCGAGACGTGGCTCGATCACGGCAATCCCTGGGAGTTCGAGCGCCGCGAACGCTCCTTCGAGGTCGGTTTCGGCGGCTCGGTGGAATCGATCACCTCGAAGGACGGCCGGCTCGAGCGGCACGTCTGGAAGCCGACCGAACATGTTCTGGCCGTTGCCTACGATACGCCAGTGGTTGGCTGGCGGGCCAACCGCGTCAACACGCTGCGTCTGTGGTCCGGCATGCCGGTCGACCCGATCCTGCTCGACAAGTTCAATGCCGGCGATCACATCGGTGCGCTCGCCGAAAGCAACAAGGCCGATGCGTTGTCGCGCGTCCTTTACCCGGCCGATTCCCACAAGGCCGGCCAGGAGTTGCGGCTCAGGCAGGAGTATTTCTTCTCCACCGCCTCGCTGCAGGACATCGTCCAGCGTCATCTCAGCCAGTATGGCGACCTGCAATCGCTGCCCGACAAGGCGGCGATCCATCTTAACGACACCCATCCGGCCATCGCCGTCCCCGAGTTGATGCGCCTGTTGATGGATGTCCACGGCATGGATTTCGACCAGGCCTGGAGCATCACCAAGCGCACTTTCGGCTACACCAACCACACGCTCCTTCCCGAAGCGCTGGAAAGCTGGCCCGTGCCGCTGTTCGAGCGGCTGTTGCCGCGCCACATGCAGATCGTCTACGCCATCAACGCCGAGGTGCTGCTCGAGGCGCGCGCCTCCGACCAGTTCTCGGACGAGCAGATCAGCCGCATCTCGCTGATCCAGGAAAATGGCGATCGCCGCGTGCGTATGGGCAATCTGGCCTTTGTCGGCTCGCACTCGATCAACGGCGTCTCGGCACTGCATACGGAATTGATGAAGGAGACGGTGTTTGCCGACCTCCACAGGCTCTACCCGGATCGCATCAACAACAAGACCAACGGGATCACACCGCGGCGCTGGCTGATACAGTGCAATCCCGGCCTCACTGCACTCACCCGAGAGGCGATTGGCGATGGCTTCCTCGACGACATCGACGAGATAAACCGGCTTGATCCTCTTGCCGAGGACGCCGCCTTCCGCGACAAGTTCGCCGCCGTCAAACGGGCGAACAAGACGAGGCTTGCCAATCTCGTTGCAGACCGGCTCGGCATCAAGGTCGACCCGTCGGCGCTGTTCGACATCCAGGTCAAGCGCATCCACGAATACAAGCGCCAGCTCTTGAACATTCTCGAAGCGGTCGCGCTTTACGACCAGATCCGCTCGCATCCGGAGCGCGACTGGATGCCTCGCGTCAAATTCTTTGGCGGCAAGGCGGCGCCCAGCTATCACAACGCCAAGCTGATCATCAAACTTGCCAATGACGTCGCCCGAGTCATCAACCGCGACCCGGCGGTACGCGGCTTGCTGAAAGTGGTATTCGTGCCGAACTACAATGTCAGCCTGGCCGAGATCATGATGCCGGCCGCCGATCTGTCGGAGCAGATATCGACCGCCGGCATGGAAGCGTCCGGCACCGGCAACATGAAGTTCGCGCTGAACGGCGCGCTGACCATCGGCACGCTCGACGGCGCCAATGTCGAGATCAAGGAATGTGTGGGCGACAACAACATCTTCATCTTCGGGCTGACCACAGAGGAAGTCGCCGAGCGGCGCAACAATGGTTACGATCCGCGCGCTGTGATCGAGGGATCGCCTGAATTGGCGCAGGCGCTTGCCGCGGTTTCGTCCGGGGTTTTTTCACCTGATGATCCGGACCGTTATCGCGACCTGATCAACGGCCTTTACCAGAGCGACTGGTTCATGGTCGCCGCGGATTTCGATGCCTACGCCGCCACCCAGCGCGACGTCGATGCCGTCTGGCGCAACAGCCCGGACTGGTACGCCAGAGCGATCCGCAATGTCGCGCGCGTCGGCTGGTTCTCGTCCGATCGAACGATTCGCCAATATGCGAAAGACATCTGGCACGTGCCCGCCTGATGTGATTGCATGAGACCAGGAACAATGTGGCCCTAGTGGAGTGATTTGACCCTCGCATCCCTTGGAGGGTAAGGCGGCATGGCGACTGTCGAACTCAAAACTTCACTAGAAACATACACTTGGTGCCCGGGGAGGGTCACTGCCTGATGAGCAAGCCGCGCGCGACCGTTGCGACAAGCGGGCCGGACGGACTGGCGCCAGCCGACGATGTCGCGGCGATTGTCGCCGGCACGCACGGCGATCCGTTTGCCGTGCTTGGCGTGCATGAGGCGGGGAAGGGCTTTGTCGCCCGCTGCTTCGTCCCTCATGCCGAGTTCGTCACCGCCTATACGCTGACCGGCAAGAAGGCCGGCGAGCTGTCGAGACACGACGACCGCGGTTTCTTCGAAGGCAAATTGTCGCTGCGCAAACGCCAGCCGCTGCGCTATCACGCCAGGAATTCCGGCGGTGACTGGTGGCTGACCGATCCATATTCCTTCGGTCCCGTGCTCGGCCCGCTGGACGATTATTACATCGCCGAAGGGTCGCATCTCAGGCTGTTCGACAAGCTCGGCGCCCATCTCATCGACCATGAGGGTGCATCGGGTGTGCATTTTGCGGTGTGGGCGCCCAATGCAAGGCGTGTCTCGGTGGTCGGCGACTTCAACGAGTGGGACGGCCGCAGGCATACCATGCGCATCCGCCGCGACACCGGCATCTGGGAGCTGTTCATTCCCGACATCGGCGCTGGCCGCCCGTATAAGTATGAAATCATCGGGCCGGATGGCGTGAGATTGCCGCTCAAAGCCGATCCGTTTGCCTTCAAGTCCGAACTGCGCCCGGCCACCGCCTCGGTTACGGCACTGCCGCCGGCGCATGAATGGGGTGACGAGGCGCACCGGAACTACTGGCGCAATGCCGACCACAGGCGCGAAGCCGTATCGATCTACGAGGTCCATGCCGGGTCATGGCGGCTTCACGACGACGGCAGCTTCCTGTCGTGGGATGAGCTCGCCGACAGGCTGATCCCTTACGTGGTCGAGACCGGTTTTACCCACATCGAATTCATGCCGATCTCCGAACACCCTTATGACCCGTCCTGGGGCTACCAGACGACGGGTCTTTATGCGCCGACTGCCCGCTTTGGCGATCCGGACGGTTTTGCCCGCTTCGTCGACGGCGCCCACCGTGCAGGCATCGGCGTCATCCTTGACTGGGTGCCGGCGCATTTCCCGGTTGACGAACACGGTCTGGCAAAGTTCGACGGTACCGCGCTCTACGAACATGCCGATCCGCGCAAGGGCTTCCATCCCGACTGGAACACAGCGATCTACAATTTCGGCCGTCGCGAAGTGATTTCGTTCCTGGTCAACAATGCGCTGTTCTGGGCCGAGAAATATCACGTCGACGGACTGCGCGTCGATGCGGTCGCCTCGATGCTTTATCTCGATTATTCGCGCAAGGCCGGTGAATGGATTCCCAACGAGAAGGGCGGGCGAGAGAACCTCGAAGCGGTCAGCTTCCTGCAGCGGATGAACAAGGAGGTCTACGGCCACCATCCAGGTGTGATGACCATCGCCGAGGAATCGACCTCGTGGCCGAAAGTCTCGCAGCCGGTGCATGAAGGCGGACTGGGCTTCGGTTTCAAGTGGAACATGGGTTTCATGCATGACACTTTGGAGTATTTCTCCAAGGAGCCGATCTTCCGCAAGCATCACCACAACGACATCACCTTCGGCCTGGTCTACGCTTTCAGCGAGAATTTTGTGCTGCCGCTGTCCCATGACGAGGTGGTGCACGGCAAAGGCACGCTGCTCAACAAGATGGCCGGCGACGACTGGCAGAAATTCGCGACGCTGCGGGCCTACTACGCCTTCATGTGGGGTTATCCTGGCAAGAAGCTGTTGTTCATGGGCCAGGAGTTCGCACAGCGCCGCGAGTGGAGCGAGGCGCGCGCGCTCGACTGGAACCTGCTCGATTTCCGGTTCCACCGTGGCGTCTGGCAGACGGTGCGCGATCTCAACTATCTCTACCGCTCGCGCCCCGCGCTGCATGCCCGCGACTGCGAGCCGGAGGGCTTTTCCTGGCTGATCGTCGACGACAGCGCGAACTCGGTCTTTGCCTGGCTGCGCAGCGCGCCGGGCGGCAACCCGGTCGCCGTCATTTCCAACTTCACGCCGGTGCCGCGCGACAATTACCGCGTGCCGTTGCCGCAGGCCGGAAAATGGCGCGAGATCATCAACACCGATGCCACGGATTATGGCGGTTCCGGCAAGGGCAATAGCGGCGTCGTCGAGGCTCGGGCGGAAGGGGGAGGGATTTCGGCGACGATGCTTTTGCCGCCGCTGTCGACGATCATGCTCGAATTCGTCCCGGACTGAGCTATGTCTGGAGCATCTAACCTGGGAGGATAGGAATGGCTGAAATAAAACGAACACAGCCGCTGGCACGCGACGCCATGGCTTATGTGCTGGCAGGCGGCCGTGGCAGCCGGCTCAAGGAACTGACCGACCGCCGCGCCAAGCCGGCGGTCTATTTTGGCGGCAAGACCCGCATCATCGATTTCGCGCTGTCCAATGCGCTCAATTCCGGTATCCGCCGCCTCGGCGTCGCCACCCAGTACAAGGCGCATTCGCTGATCCGCCATCTGCAGCGCGGCTGGAACTTCCTGCGGCCCGAGCGCAACGAGAGTTTCGACATCCTGCCGGCCAGTCAGCGTGTGTCGGAAACGCAATGGTATGAGGGCACCGCCGACGCCGTGTACCAGAACATCGACATCATCGAGGCCTACGGGCCGGAATACATGGTCATCCTGGCCGGCGACCACATCTACAAGATGGACTACGAAATGATGCTGCGCCAGCATGTCGAGGCCGGCGCCGACGTCACCGTCGGCTGCCTCGAAGTGCCACGCATGGAAGCCACGGGCTTCGGCGTCATGCATGTCGATCCCAAGGACACCATCATCTCCTTCATCGAAAAGCCCGCCGATCCGCCGGGCATTCCCGACAAACCGGATTTCGCGCTGGCCTCGATGGGCATCTATGTGTTCAAGACCAAATTCCTGATGGAGCAATTGCGTCGCGATGCGGCGGAGCCCGGCTCGAGCCGGGACTTCGGCAAGGACATCATCCCCTACATCGTCGAGCACGGAAAGGCGATCGCCCATCGTTTTGCCAAATCCTGCGTGCGCTCGACCGCCGAGAACGAGGCCTATTGGCGCGACGTCGGCACGGTCGACGCCTATTGGGAGGCCAATATCGACCTGACCGACATCACGCCGGAACTCGACCTTTACGACCGCGATTGGCCGATCTGGACCTATGCCGAGTTGAAGCCGCCGGCAAAGTTCGTGCATGACGAGGATGGCCGCCGCGGGTCGGCCGTGTCGTCTCTCGTGTCGGGCGATTGCATCGTTTCGGGCGCTTCGCTGAAGCGAAGCCTGATCTTCACCGGCGCGCGCATAAATTCCTATTCGACGCTGGAGGAGGTCGTCATGCTGCCGGACGTCCATGTCGGCCGCAGCGCCAGGCTGAAGCGCGTGGTCATCGATCACGGCGTCAGGATTCCGGAGGGTCTGGTGGTCGGCGAGGATCCCGTCCTCGACGCCAAGCGTTTCCGCGTTTCGGAAAAAGGCATCTGCCTCGTCACGCAGGACATGATCAACAGGCTGGGATCGTAGTGCATGCAGGTTCTGTCGGTGGCGCCCGAGATCTTTCCGCTGGTCAAGACGGGCGGGCTCGCCGACGTGACCGGCGCCTTGCCCGTGGCATTGGCCGGCAAGGGCGTCACCATGCGCACGCTCGTCCCCGGCTATCCTCAGGTGATGGGCGCCTTCAGGAAAAAGAAGCCGGTTCAGCAATATCCATTGCTGCAGGGCGGCAAGGCTTCGGTGTATGCCGCCCAGATCGCCGGGCTCGACCTGTTCGTGCTTGACGCGCCGCATCTTTTCGACCGTCCCGGCGGCCCATACGGCAACGCGACAGGCGCCGACTGGCCGGACAATTGGCGGCGGTTCGCGGCCTTGAGCCAGGTAGGCGGTGATATTGCCGGCGGCGCGATCTCGGGCTACCTGCCCGATATCGTCCATGCCCATGACTGGCAGTCGGCAATGACGCTTGCCTACATGCGCTACGGCAAGGCGGTCGGCACGCCGTCGATGATCACCGTGCACAACCTAGCCTTCCAAGGCCAGTTCGGCGCCGGCATCTTTGGCGAGCTTGGCCTGCCGGCGGCGGCGATGGCGCTCGACGGCGTCGAATATTACGGCGGCGTCGGCTTCCTCAAGGCCGGCCTGCAGGCGGCGTGGGCGATCACCACGGTCAGCCCGACCTATGCGCAGGAAATCCGCTTGCCCGAATTCGGCATGGGCCTCGACGGCCTGATCAACATGCGCTCCGTCGATCTCCATGGCATCGTCAACGGCATCGATACCGAGATCTGGAACCCGGAAACCGACAAGCATCTGGTCTCCAACTACACCGCAAAGACGCTCAAGGCGCGAATGCCCAACAAGGCCGCGGTCGAGGACCGTTTCAGCCTCGATCGCGATGATAGCCCGATCGTCTGCGTCGTCAGCCGGCTGACCTGGCAAAAGGGCATGGACATACTGGCTGCGGCCATCGACGGCATCGTTGCAAGAGGTGCACGGCTGGCGATCCTCGGCTCCGGCGACGCTGGGCTGGAAGGCGCGTTGCTTGCCGCCGCAGCCCGCCATCGCGGCCGCATCGGCGTCGTCGTCGGCTATGACGAGGGACTCTCCCACACCATGCAGGGCGGCTGCGACGCAATCATTATCCCATCGCGCTTCGAACCTTGCGGGCTGACACAGCTTTACGGCCTGCGCTATGGCTGCGTGCCGGTCGTCGCGCGCACCGGCGGCCTTGCCGACACGATCATCGATGCCAACGAAGCCGCCATCTCTGCCGGCGTGGCGACCGGTTTCCAGTTTGCGCCCGCCAATGCCGGCGCCTTGCTGCACGCCGTCCGCCGCCTTGTCGAGGCGCATGCCAATCCCGCAGTGTGGACGTCGATGCAGCGGCAAGGCATGAAGGCCGACGTTTCGTGGGACAAAAGCGCCGAAAAATATGTCCAACACTATCGCTTGCTGCTTTCGAAAAGGGCTGCCTGACTGATGATCCGCACCGTCGCCACCAAACCCTATCCCGACCAGAAGCCCGGCACGTCCGGGCTGCGTAAAAAGGTCCCCGTGTTCCAGCAGGAGCACTATGCCGAGAACTTCATCCAGTCGATCTTCGACGCGCTGGACGGGTTCGAGGGCAAAACCCTGGTGATCGGCGGCGACGGCCGCTTCTATAACCGCGAGGTCATCCAGAAGGCCATCGCCATGGCCGCGGCAAACGGCTTCGGCAAGGTGATGGTCGGGCAGGGCGGCATCTTGTCGACGCCAGCCGCTTCGCATGTCATCCGCAAATACAAGACCTTTGGCGGCATCATCCTGTCGGCCAGCCACAATCCGGGTGGCCCGCATGAGGATTTCGGCATCAAGTACAATGCCGGCAATGGCGGCCCAGCGCCGGAAAAGCTGACCGACGCGATCTTCGAAAAAACCAAGGCGATTTCAAGCTTCAAGATCGCCGATATCGGGCAGGTCGACATCGACACGATCGGCACGGTCAAGACGGCGGACATGACCGTCGAAATCATCGATCCTGTCGCCGACTATGCCGAACTGATGGAAAGCCTGTTCGATTTCGACGCATTGCGGGCGCTGTTCAGGTCGGGCTTCCGCATGCGCTTCGACGCCATGCATGCGGTGACCGGCCCCTACGCCAAGGAGATCCTCGAAAACCGGCTCGGCGCGCCCAACGGCACCGCCCGCAATTTCATTCCGCTGCCGGATTTCGGCGGCCATCATCCCGATCCCAATCTGGTGCACGCAAAACACCTATACGACGAGATGATGGGGCCGGATGCGCCAGACTTTGGCGCCGCCTCGGATGGCGACGGCGACCGCAACCTGATTATCGGCAAGGGAATTTTCATCACCCCGTCGGATTCGGTGGCGATGCTCGCCGCCAACGCCCATCTGGCGCCGGGCTACAAGGCGGGGCTGAAAGGCATCGCCCGCTCGATGCCGACCAGCGGTGCTGCCGACCGGGTCGCCGAAAAGCTCGGCATCGGCATCTACGAGACGCCGACCGGCTGGAAATTTTTCGGCAATCTGCTCGATGCCGGCATGGCAACGATCTGTGGCGAGGAGAGTGCGGGGACCGGCTCCAACCATGTCCGCGAAAAGGACGGCCTGTGGGCTGTGCTTTTATGGCTCAACATCCTTGCCGTTCGCGGCGAAAGCGCCAAGCAGATCGTCACCCAGCATTGGGCGGCCTATGGCCGTAACTATTATTCGCGCCACGACTACGAGGAGGTCGAGACCGATCGTGCCAACGCGCTTGTCGGCGAGTTGCGCGCCAAGCTCGGCTCGCTGCCTGGCACCAGCGTGCGCGGCATGACGATCGCCAGCGCTGATGATTTCGCCTATCACGATCCGGTCGACGGCTCGGTCAGCGAGAACCAGGGCATCAGGGTGCTGTTCGAAGGCGGCTCACGCGTCGTCTTCCGCCTGTCCGGCACCGGCACCTCGGGCGCGACGCTGCGGCTTTATGTCGAGCGCTACGAGCCGGACAAGAACCGCCACGATCTCGACACCCAGGAGGTGCTTGCCGATCTGATCGCGGCGGCCGACGACATTGCCGGGATTCGCAGCCATACCGGCCGCGCCAAGCCGAGCGTCATCACCTGATGTCGTCGGGACTATCCGCCGGCTATCGTCCGCGATTTGGCGGGCTTGCCGGGGAGGGCGGTATCCGCTTCGCCGCATGGTCCTCGTCGGCTCGGCGCATCTGGGTTTCGATTTTCGACGAACACGGCAACCGCGAAGTCGACCGGCTGGAACTCCAGTCGGAAGACGAGGGCGTCCATGCACTTTTTGTTGCCGGTCTCGCCGCCGGGACCCGATACGGGTTCCGCGCCGATGGCGACTACGCGCCGGAACACGGTCTCTGGTTCGATCCCGACAAGCTGCTGGCCGATCCTTACGCCGTCGAGATCGACAGGCCCTATGCCTATGACGGCCGGCTAGCCGCGCGCCGAGGCGAGGGGGCCGACACTGCGCCGCTGATGCCGAAAGCCATCGCCGGCGCCTTGCCGGAACCCTTGCCCGCCTTGCCGCCGCTGTTTCGGCCCGGCGGCCTTATCTACGAAGTGCCGGTACGCGCCTTCACAAAGCTGCATCCCGACATTCCCGAGAAGCAACGCGGCACCATTGCAGCGCTCGCTCACCCCCTCGTTGTCGAGCATCTGCAAAAACTCGGCGTGGCAGCCATTGAGTTGATGCCGGTGACTGCATCGATCGACGAACGGCATTTACCGCCCCTCGGTCTGCGCAACGCCTGGGGTTATAATCCCGTGACCTTCATGGCGCTCGATCCGCGACTGGCGCCCGGCGGTCTGGCCGAGTTGCGCGGAACGGTCGCCGCGCTGCGCGAGGCCGGCATCGGCACCATTCTCGACCTGGTGTTCAACCACACCGGCGAAAGCGACCGGCTCGGCCCGACATTGTCGCTGCGCGGGCTCGACAGCCGCGCCTATTATCGGCACGAGCCGGACGGCGCTCTGGTCAATGACACCGGAACCGGCAATACGCTCGCCTGCGAGCATCCGGTCGTCCGGGAAATGGTCCTCCACACGCTTCGCCACTTTGTCCAGCGCGCCGGTGTCGACGGATTCCGCTTCGACCTGGCGCCGATCCTCGGCCGCGTCGACGGCGTTTTCGACGCCGATGCGCCGCTGCTGAACGCCATTCGCAACGACCCTGTTCTTGGCGACCGGGTACTGATCGCCGAGCCTTGGGATATCGGACCGGATGGCTATCAGCTCGGCAATTTTCCGCCGCCCTTCCTCGAATGGAACGACAAATACCGCGACGATATCCGCCGCTTCTGGCGCGGCGACGGCGGCATGATCGGTGCCCTGGCGACGCGGCTTGCCGGTTCGTCCGACGTCTTTGCCAAAGCAAGCCAGACAACGAGCCGCAGCATCAACTTCATCGCCGCGCATGACGGCATGACGCTGGCCGATATCGTCGCCTATGGGCACAAGCACAACGAGGCCAATGGCGAACTGAACCGCGATGGTCACGACGACAACCTGTCCTGGAACGATGGCGTCGAGGGCGAGACCAGCGACCAGTCAATCGTTACGGCCCGTTTCGATGACCAGCGCGCGCTGCTGGCGACGCTCTTTGCCTCGCGCGGCACGATCATGCTGACGGCCGGCGACGAGTTCGGCCGCACGCAGCGCGGCAACAACAACGCCTACGCGCAGGACAATGACATCACCTGGCTCGACTGGGCCGGGCGCGACCTGGCGCTCGAGCATCATACGGCTCTGCTCGCCAGGATGCGTCGCGCCGTGCCGGCGCTCTTGGACACAGCATTCCTGACCGGAGAACAGCCTGCGGGTTCGGAAATCCCAGACGTAGCCTGGCTGACGGAAACCGGCGTGCCGTTCGAAGAGGCAGCCTGGGACGATGCCAGGCGGCACCGGCTGGTCATGGTTCTCGGTAGCGGTGAGAACAGTCGCCTTGCGGTGGTCATCAATGGCGACCGCCGGGCCTGCATGTTCACGCTGCCGGAACGGGCGGGTTTTCATTGGCGCCCAGCTATCGAACCGGATAGTAGCGATATCTCGCGGCCGGTGCCTGGGCGAACAGTCCTGTTCATGATCGAAAGCAGGACAGCGTGTGCGGGCGCAGGGGAGAGCCATGATGGCTGACAATGCCGAATGGTGGCGCGGCTGCGTCATCTACCAGATCTACCCGCGCTCCTTCCAGGACACGACAGGCGACGGCAGCGGCGATCTCAGCGGCATCACCTCGAGGCTGGCCCATGTCGCATCGCTCGGTGCCGACGCCGTTTGGCTGTCGCCTTTTTTCAAGTCGCCAATGGCCGATATGGGTTACGACGTTTCGGATTACTGCGCCGTCGATCCGATGTTCGGCACACTAGAGGATTTCGACGCACTGATTGCGGAGGCGCACCGGCTCGGCCTGAAGGTGATCATCGATCAGGTCTTGTCGCATTCGTCGGATCGGCACGAATGGTTCGTCGAAAGCCGCACGAGCCACGACAACCCCAAGGCCGACTGGTACGTCTGGGCCGATGCGAAGCCCGACGGCACCGCCCCCAACAACTGGCTGTCGCTTTTCGGCGGCCCGGCCTGGGAATGGGACGCAACGCGCAGGCAATATTACCTGCACAATTTCCTCGCCTCGCAGCCGGACCTGAATTTCCACAACCCAAAGGTGCAGGACGCCCTGGTGGAAACGGTGCGGTTCTGGCTCGAGCGCGGCGTCGACGGTTTCCGGCTGGATACGGTCAACTATTACGTCCACGACCGCTGGCTGCGCAGCAACCCGCCTTTGGCGGAAAGCGTCGCCGGCACCAATACGGCAACCAGCCCCTATCTCTATCAGGAGCATCTGTTCGACAAGAGCCAGCCGGAAAACCTTGCTTTCCTCAGGCGCTTCCGGGCCTTGCTTGACGAATATGAAGGCCGCGCCGCTGTCGGCGAGATTGGCGACGAAACGCGTTCCTTGCAGACACTCGCCGCCTATACCGGCGGTGGCGACAAGCTCCAAATGTCCTACACGTTCGACCTGCTCGGCCCGCAATTCTCGGCGTCGCATGTGCGTGGCTGTGTCGAGGCCTTCGAGAGTAAGGTATTCGACGGCTGGGTTTGCTGGGCGTTCTCCAATCACGATGTCGTGCGCCATGTCAGTCGATGGAAAAGGCCGGGCGGCGATCCGGACAGGATGGCGAAATTCTCGATCGTGCTGCTTTCCTGCCTGCGCGGATCGATCTGCCTCTACCAGGGCGAAGAACTCGGGCTGGAGGAGGCCGAACTGGCGTTCGAGGATTTGCGCGATCCTTTCGGCATCCGCTTCTGGCCGGGGATCAAGGGGCGGGACGGGTGCCGAACGCCGATGGTCTGGGAGGCTGGCGCCGACAATGCCGGCTTTTCGACGGGCAAGCCGTGGCTTCCGGTCCCGGCAAGCCATCGCGCCCAGGCGGTCGACGTCCAGGATGGCGAGCAAACCTCCGTCCTGGCGAGCTACCGTGCGATGCTGGCCTTGCGCAAGCAGCATCCGGTGCTGGTTCGAGGCTCGATCCGGTTCCTCGATGCCGAAGGCGACGTCCTTGCTTTCATTCGCGAAGGCGGTGACGAAAAGCTGCTCTGTGTCTTCAATTTCGCCGACGAGCCGGCCGGCTGGCAATTGCCACCGGATCTGGAAGCGATAGAGCCGATAGACCTTGGCGGTGCTGCCGGCGTCTTGCAGGAAAGAACGCTGTCGCTGCCGCCGCTGGGCTGCTTCCTCGGCCGGATCGGCTGAGCTCTATTTCATTATCTCATTGAACGAGCACGGAGCGCCCGCAAGTCGCGCCGACAACCCGCACATCGGCCTCGCCGACATGCACGCCGACAGCTGCAAGCACGTTATAGACCAGTTCGTCGACCGGCGCCGTCACGCCGTTCAGAACCGTTACCACCGCCGGCTTAACCGTTCCGAGCAGGGCCGTCACGTCCAGCCCGAGGCCCAGTGCATTGACCGAGAGCGAGAGGCCGCTGACCAGCGATGTCGTGAGTGATTGCGTCAGGTTTTTTGTGGTGACAGTTTTAATCGTCTTGTTGGCGATATCGGTGCTGTCGAACGTCAATGTGGTCGGATCGTTGTTGGTGATGGCAAGTGATGAAGAACCCTTCACATCGAGCAGATTGAGGGTAAGCAGCAGAAGCTTCACGCTCACCTGGGCAATCGTGGCATCGGAGAACGATTGCGGATTGCTGAAATCGGCGAAGGCCGATGGGTTGTTGTCGGCGTCGCTGGTGGCAAGGTGCAGCGAGGCCACGCCAGGCTGCGCGGCGATCGAAACCTTGATGCTATCCGGCCGGCCCGTCGGGCAGCTGATGTCGGTTAGCTTGGCTTCCGCATAGGCGACTTCGACATGCAGAGGCAGGTTGACGGACAGCAGGCTGATGCCGCCGCCGAGATTGGAATTGCCGATGCCCACTGTGGTGACCAGCTTGATGCGCGTCTGCGCGGTGCGCACCACGGTGCCTTTTTCCCCGACGGCCAGCCAGGGTGAGTATTGCATCGGTTCACCGATGGCGATGGCGAGCGTGGTGGAGGTAAGTCCCGGAATAGTGGCGCCGAGATCGACCTGGACCTGGTTTGAGCCATTGGCCAGCGAGGCGGCGGCACCCAGCATGCCCATCGCGCTTGCGTCGACGGAAAAGCCGGGAGACTTTTGTCCGAGGCCGAGCCTGCCGATCGAGCCAAGATCGATAAGATGACTGAGGGGTATCTTGACCGTGTTGGTGGCCCTCGACGCGATCGTCTGCAGCACAAGTTTGCTGGCGCTGCCCGACCCGGACGCATTGGCCATGGCGGTCGCGATCTGGCCTACCGTCGCTTTTGACGCCAGCACGTCGGAATAGCTGACACCTGTCAGTTGCAACTGTACGGCAAGGGCATCGACGAACGAAAGCACGTTTACATCGGCCGAGATCAGCGCGTTGTAGTCCATGACGCTGAGCGAAATGTTGGCGCCCAGCAACTTGCTGAGAAGCGCGTTGAGGATGCCGCCATTGACGCTGAGGAGCCTGGACCCGACCGAGAACATCGCTTGCGGGGTCACGCTGGCAATGGCTTCGGTGCCGACAACCGGAGTAGGGATGAGCGAACTGGCGAAATACCGGGCGGGGATTTTTCGCAGAGTGACGCGAACGGCGTTGTAAGGCGTTTTGCCGGCTTCGAAGCGCTTGTCGACACCAACGGAGGACGCCGCTGAGTATCGGCCGCCGGTGACCGACACGACGGTTTTGCCAACCGTGGGAACGATTGTCTGACCTGCCTTTTGAACAATGATGCCGGGCATTCGGTTGTCACTGAGCGTGGTTACCGCCGCGGCTTCCATATTGTTGATGTTCGACGCCGCGGTGATCGCCGCCAGATCGGTCATCGCCTGGGCTTCCCTGCGCTCCGTGTAGATCGAACCTTCGTCGACAGCGAAGGCAGCCAGCCCCAGCGCGAATGGCGCTGTCAGCGCCGTCATGACGGCAAAGTTCGCCTTCTTGTCGCCAACCATCGAGCGAGCGATCCGCCCGATGCTCCTCAGCAAGAACTGCGACATTTCAAATGCCTCCAATCCTGATGGTAGATCTGCGCGACATCGTGGTTTGCGGCATCGCAAGGCTTGGTAACAGGTTCCAGATCGGCAGGTTGCTGGCATCGTACTGGATCGACACGACGAACTGATTTCCGTCGGCCGTGCTGTCCGTCGCCTGATAGGTCAGCTTGCCGGAATCGACAAACGGGTATCCACTGGCATTGTTTTTGACGAAACTCGCCACCAGCGCCTGGCGCTCGGTTTGATTCAATCCGGCAATTGCGGTGCGGGCGGCATCGGCGGCGATTTGCTGCAAGGAGTTGCTTGCACCAAAATAGATACCATACGCAACCATTCCGAGCAAAAGAAGGATAAAGATTGGGGAAAGCAGGGCGAACTCGACCGCGGAAGTTCCGGACTCTTCTCCAATTTTGCGTAGATTCGTCCGTATGTGGCGCAATATTTTACGCTTCAATGCGACAGTATTACTGTCTATCTTGTTCATTGCCCTTGCCCGTTGGAACCCAAGGTCGATGTGCCGATTCCATCGAAATTTGTAACCCTTGGTTGCCTAAGAACCAATTAATACATTCCGGTAAACTGAAATGATCGGCCAGATTATTTCCCAGATCGGCGTTCTGGCCAGGAAACCCAGTCAAACTCATGGTTTCGACCATTGATTGGCCGCCCGCAAAACGACTGCCCCGGCCCCCTTACTTTGGGTGACCCCGAGAGTCTGTTGAAATAAAAAATCTCCACGTTACTGTTTGGCCACCAGCTGCCGGAGAGGGAACCGGCTGCGCGCTCGAAAGGAACCAACCAATCGGTTTCGGGGCGTCAACACTTAGAGACGTGGCCGAAGGGCGACGTCATTAGGGAGAACTCCATGTTGAAACATGTGCTGAAGGCGACGGTACTCGCCACGACCATGGTCTTGGCCGCCGGTACGTTCTACACGCCGGCTTTCGCCGAGACCGTCTACAACCGCGGAGCCGCCGCCGAAGCGGAGACGCTCGATCCGCACAAGACCTCGACGGTCTACGAAGCCGATATCATACGCGACCTGTTCCAGGGCCTCGTGATGCATGACCAGAAGACGAATCTCATTCCGGGCGCCGCTGAAAGCTGGACGGTGTCCGACGACGGCACTGTCTACACCTTCAAGCTGCGCAAGGACGGCCTCTGGTCGGATGGCAGCCCGGTGACGGCGGACGACTTCGTTTATTCGTTCCGTCGGCTGGAAGATCCGGCCACCGCTGCGGAATACGCTTCCATGCTCTATCCAGTGAAGGGTGCCGAGGAAGTCAACACCAAGAAGGGCAAGCCGGAGGATATGGGCGTCAAGGCGATTGACGCAAATACCCTCGAAGTCACGCTCAAGGCGCCAACGCCTTACTTCCTGGAGATGCTGACCCATCAGGCGACCTATCCAGTTAACAAGGCGTCTATCGAAAAGCTTGGCGCCGACTGGATCAAGGCAGGCAAGCTGGTCTCGAACGGGGCCTTTACAGCGGCAGAGTGGATTCCCAACGACCATCTGAAGCTGGTCAAGAATCCGAAATTCTGGGACGCCGCCAGCGTCAAGTTGGACGTGGTCAACTACATCCCGACCGAGGATCGCTCGTCGGCGATGAAGCGCTTCGAGGCCGGCGAATTCGACAGTTACGGTGACCTGCCGACCGAACAGCTCGCCGATCTCAAGACCAAATTCGGCGACCAGGTCCGTGTCGGGCCATATCTCGGCATCTACTATTACGCGATCAAGACCGACAAGGCGCCTTGGGACAACGTCGAACTGCGCAACGCTATCTCGATGGCGATCGATCGCGACTTCCTCGCTGAAAAAGTCTGGCAGAATTCGATGCTGCCCGGCTATTCGATGGTCCCTCCGGGTATCCAGGGCTACACGCCGGCACTGGCCAAATACGCCGACATGCCGCAGATCGACCGCGAGGACGCTGCCAAGAAGATCCTCGAGAAACTCGGCTATACACCCGAGCATCCGTTGAAGATGCAGATCCGCTACAACACCTCTGAAAACCACAAGAACACCGCTGTCGCCATCCAGGAACAGTTGAAGCCGCTTGGCGTCGAGGTCACGCTGCTCAACACCGACACCAAGACCCACTACTCCTTCCTCGAGCAGAAGGGCGACTACGATGTGGCGCGTGCCGCCTGGATCGCCGATTACAAGGACCCGGAAACCTTCCTCGGCATATCTCGCAAGGCCAGCGGCAACAATTATTCGAGCTATAACAGCCCGAAATTCGAGGCGGCCATGGACAAGGCCGCCGCCGCCGGCGGCAAGCCCGAACAGCGCATGAAGGAGCTCGCCGAGGCCGAGCGCATCCTCGTCGACGACGTCGGCGAGATCCCGCTTCTCTACTACAGCTACCACGACATCGTTTCCTCGAAGCTGCACGGCTTCGACGACAATGTGATGGACATCCATCCGTCCCGCTTCATCAGCAAGGACTGATCCCTTAGCCAGGCCGCCGCGCGACTCAATGCGCGGCGGCGCCGGTTTGCCATCGCATCGGCCCGGGAACCGGACTCGATTTTCGACAATGTCGGTGCGAAAATTTGAAGGCTAGAGCGCAATCGTCCAGCCGGACGCGCGCTGCTCTGGATCAAGCGGGGCATCGATGCTGCGATTCGTTTTCCGGCGGCTCCTGACCGCCATCCCGACGCTGTTCGTCATCGTGACTATAGCGTTCTTCCTGATACGCGTCGCGCCGGGCGGCCCGTTCAACCAGGAGCGGGGCCTGAGCCCCGAGATCAGGGCCAATCTCGAAGCCCAGTTCGGGCTCAACGACCCGCTCTGGCTGCAGTACCTCCATTATTTAGGCAATCTTCTGCGCGGCAATTTCGGCCCCAGCTACAACATGCCGGATTTCACCGTCGGCGAGTTGTTCAGGGAAGGCCTGCCGATCTCGATCCAACTTGGCGCTTCGGCGCTCGTTCTGGCGCTGCTCCTCGGCAGCGTGCTCGGCACTGTTGCCGCGCTCAACCAGAACAAGCTTGCCGACTATTCGGTGATCGCGCTGGCGACCGCCGGCAGCACCATACCAACCTTCGTCATCGCCCCGATAATCCAGCTTGTATTCGGATTGACCTGGAAGCTGCTGCCGATCGGCGGCTGGGGCGATGGAGCCCTCATCAACAAGGTCGGCCCGGTACTGACGCTCGCTCTGCCGCAGATCGCCATCGTTGCCCGCCTGATGCGCGGCTCGATGATCGAATCGCTGCACTCGCATCACATCCGCACCGCGCGCGCTCTCGGCCTGTCCGACTGGTCGGTCGTCGTCAAGCATGCGCTGCGCGGCGCCATCCTGCCGATCGTCTCCTTCACCGGTCCGGCAGCCGCAGCCCTTCTCACCGGCTCGGTCATCGTCGAGACCATCTTCTCTATCCCGGGCATCGGCCGCCATTTTGTCGTTGCTGCACTCAACCGCGACTACACGCTGGTGATGGGGACGGTGGTGGTCATCGCGCTCTTCACCATTGTCTTCAACCTGATCGTCGACGTCCTCTATGGGGTCGTCGATCCGAGGGTGCGCTATGACTGATATCGCAGTTGCCGCACCGGTCGTCGGCCGGTCCCTGTGGGGTGACGCCTGGGCGCGCCTCAAGGCAAATCGCGCGGCCATGTTCAGCCTCTATTATCTTGCCTTCATCGCCGTCATCAGCGTGTTTGGGCCCTCTTTCGTGCCGCACCAATACACCACCATCTATGCCGACTATGTCCGTACGCCGCCGAGCTTCTCCGCCTATCCGAAGTCCGACATGATCGAAGGCGCTCTCGATGAGGCGATCAGGCGTATGCGCGTCGACATCAAGGAGTGGCGGCAGGAGGGCAGCCGTGTGTTCGTTACCGTCAAATCGTCCAAGCCGATCGACGACCGCAACATTCGCTACCTTGATCGTTCCGATACCTTTGATGACACAAAGATCGAGAGCAAATCGCCGGACGGTCTCGAAATGGTGATGAGTGCCTCAATCAAGCAGCAATATTTCCTGTTCGGCACCGACAATACCGGCCGCGATCTCCTGTCCAGAACGCTGATGGCCGGGCGCATATCGCTGGCCATCGGCCTGCTTGCCGGCATTGTGGCCGTGGTCATCGGCGTGCTCTACGGCGCCACCGCCGGTCTTGCCGGCGGCAGGGTCGACGAGGTGATGATGCGTGTCGTCGACGTGCTTTATTCTTTGCCGTTCATCTTCTTCGTCATCATGCTGGTGGTGTTTTTCGGCAGGAACTTCGTGCTGATGTTCCTGGCGGTCGGCGCGGTGCTGTGGCTCGACATGGCGCGCATCGTGCGCGGACAAGCGCTGTCGATCCGCCGGCAGGAATATGTCCAGGCGGCGGAGGCGATGGGCGTCGGCCAGCGCGGCATTCTGCTGCGCCATGTGATCCCCAATTTGCTCGGGCCGGTGGTGATCTACATGACGCTGCTGGTGCCGCAGGTCATTATCCTGGAGAGTTTTTTGTCGTTCCTCGGGCTCGGCGTCCAGGAGCCGATGACCAGCTGGGGCGTGCTGATCTCGGTTGGCGCCCAGAACATCGGCTCGGCCAACTGGCTGCTTCTGTTCCCGGCCTTCTTTCTCGTCTCCACGCTGTTCGCGCTGAATTTCGTCGGAGATGGGCTGCGCGACGCGCTCGACCCGAAGGATCGTTGAGATGGCTGCTTCCGATACCATCCTCAGCGTCAAGGACCTTCGCGTCCGCTTCCGCACCCTCGACGGTGTGGTGGAGGCGGTGAAGGGCATCAATATCCACGTCAAATCAGGCGAAACCGTCGCCGTCGTCGGCGAATCCGGTTCCGGCAAGAGCCAGACGATGATGGCGGCGATGAGCCTGCTCGCCTCGAACGGCGAAGCCAGCGGCACAGTCGATTATCGCGGCCGCAATCTTTTGACCTTGAGCAAACCCGAGCTCAACAAGATCCGCGGCCGCAAGATCAGCATGATCTTCCAGGAGCCGATGACGTCGCTAGACCCGCTTTATTCGATCGGCAACCAGCTGATCGAGCCGATCCGCAAGCATCGCGGACTTGGCGCCGCCGCGGCGCGCGAGGAGGCGCTCAAGCTGCTGCGGCTGGTCCATATTCCCGATCCGGAGCGGCGGATGAAATCCTATCCGCACGAGTTGTCGGGCGGTCAGCGCCAGCGCGTCATGATCGCCATGGCGCTGGCCAACGACCCCGACATACTGATCGCCGACGAGCCGACGACCGCGCTCGACGTCACCATCCAGGCGCAGATCCTCATGCTGCTCGCCGAATTGCAGCGCAAGCTCGGCATGGCGATCGTCTTCATCACCCACGATCTCGGCATCGTCCGGCGCTTTGCCGATCGGGTCTATGTGATGCGCTATGGCGAGGTGGTCGAGGAGGGCGAGGCGGAAGCGATCTTCGCCAACCCGCAGCACGGCTACACCAAGATGCTACTTGCCGCCGAGCCGACCGGCACCAAGGCGCCGCCGCCTCCGAATGCCCCTGTCCTGCTTGAAGGCAGGAACGTCGAGGTGACCTTCAAGATCGGCGGCGGATTTCTTGGCGGCGAGCCGCTGCTGCTGCGCGCCGTCGATCACATTTCGATACGGCTGAAGCGCAACCAGACGATCGGCATCGTCGGCGAATCCGGCTCGGGGAAATCGACGCTCGGCCGCGCCTTGCTGCGGCTCCTGCCCAGCGACGGTATCATCCGGCTTGGTGACCGCGACATTTCCCACGCCGACCGCCAGGCGATGCGGCCGCTGCGGCGCGAATTGCAGCTGGTTTTCCAGGATCCGTTCGGCTCGCTGTCGCCACGCATGACCGTCGGCCAGATCATCACCGAGGGGCTCCTGGTCCACGAGCCCAATCTGTCGGGCAGGCAGCGCGATCTCCGCGCGGTCGATGCCTTGCTCGAAGTCGGGCTCGACCCGAACACGCGCAACCGCTATCCGCACGAATTCTCCGGCGGTCAGCGGCAGCGCATCGCCATTGCGCGCGCCATGATCCTCAAGCCGAAAGTGGTGGTGCTGGACGAGCCGACCTCGGCGCTGGACCGGTCCGTGCAGAAACAGATCGTCGAATTGCTGCGCAAGCTGCAGGCCGACCACGAACTGTCCTATCTGTTCATCAGCCACGATCTCGCCGTCGTGCGCGCCATGGCCGACTACATCATCGTCATGAAGCAAGGCAAGATCGTCGAGGAGGGACCGGCCGAGGCGATCTTCGGCAATCCGCAGGCAACCTACACACAGACACTGATGGCCGCGGCCATCGACGTCACGCGATTTCGCCTGAGCGCATAGCCTTGCTGGCGATCCGCCACATGTCGACGTCGCACAGCACAGGCCACATGGCGCGGGTATAGCGAAGCACATTCGGGGTGACATCGTCGCCGAGCCCGGCTTCCACGCGGCAGGTGCGGAACGCCTTCTCGATGCGCTTTGTCGGTTCGCCCAGGCTGTCATGGACGACCGGCCCGCAGTCGCAATCGATACGCTTCCAGCGGCGCATATGGGCGATCAGCCGTGACGGCAGTCGCGTCGGCGGACGCCATTTCTTGCTTTTTTTCGCGTGCTGGTCTTTGCAATAGAGCACGCCGCGGCCTAGGTCCGGCCAAGCTTCTGCGGCCTTGCCGTCCCAATTGAGTTGCAGGATTGAACGATGTCGGCAGCCAGTGTAGAGCCCCACAATGATAAAGCGGCAGAGATGAGCGTACTGACCGTGCTTCCGGCGCAGCCGCAATGCCGCGCGCAGCAGTCCCGCTGCTTCCTCGCGCGTCAGCCAGCGCTCGCGCGCTGCTGGTTTGTCTGGCAAGGTGACGGACGGCTTCGGATCGAGACCGTATTCCTTGGCCCAAAAGTTGATCGCCGAGCGGAGGTCCTCAAGATCGCGACGCGGGCCTGATGTAAAGTCCTTGTCTCGCCACGCCGGGAGTAACCCACGGCGGGTCTCCATCGCCGCAGCGTTGAGCTTGGCGATTCGCTCACGCTCTACCCGATTGCGCTCGCGCGAACGGTGCTCGACATAGGCGCGGCAGCGATCTCCATTGATGTTGGCGACCGGCTCGGTGCCGAAGAATTCGTTCAGAAAACGCATCCTGGCGAGAAATTCCTTGCGACCGGCAATCTTGGCCTGGCGTGCTTCGGTATAGGCGGCGAGGATGTCACCGACAGTCAGGCGGCGGGCATCGGCCCTGGAGATCGGGCGCTGATATTTGCCTGCGGCGGCAGGCCCGAGTTGAGGGCGCAGCATACCTGAAGCGCTAGACACCGCTCCCGTGCGGGCATGATGATGGGTCGTCACAATGGTCCCCTTTTTTGCTCCGAAGTTGTTCGTCCTGCGGACGGGGATCACTAGAAGAGGCGACAAGACCGGCTTTGCAACAAGCAAAATGGACGATAGTGCCGTGAGATGCAAAGACTTGCGAAAGGCGGCGCAGAATCGCGCCGGCTTGGCTTTCCCGCCGGACGACGAGTCTTGGTGCATTCCCGGAGGGTAGCTGACAGCCGCATCAAAATGGTGGCTCGGGTTATCCCATGTTCCGGTTGCAACTGAGGTGTAAATCTCACGCCGGCCTTCACGGGACGATTTGGCGTTTCGAAGCGGGGGAGGTTTCCGGTGCCTTGGAAATCTCGCTTTTTTCGGTGACGAACATGCGTTAGCAATAGCCGCGATCCGATGCCACTGCGGGCACCGCGTAGCCTCTCCTCGGCCAAACCTCTTTTTGTCGAATGTACAGGCGCAACTTGGAAGAGCCCCTACGAGCCCTGAGCCATTGCCTCCCGGGTTGGACAATGTTTTTTCTGGTCGGAGTGGCAGGATTTGAACCTGCGACCCCATCGTCCCGAACGATGTGCGCTACCAGGCTGCGCTACACTCCGTGACCAGACCGCGGGCTTATAGCCGCCGAGTTTGGTTACTGCAAGCGCCAATGGCAGCGCTTCTGTCGCATTTCTTTCGCTTTCGCCGCCACGTCATACAGGTTTCAGTTTCCTGTCGCACAAACACGGCTTAAAGGGCATCTGGGTAACCGTCCACTTGCCTCGAAGCACCTGATTCAGCCGCCTGGAGTTTGCAGCCTTGTCGATGAAGATCGTTAGCGATGCCAGACCAAACACATTCGAGTTCGAAACCTCGGCGCTCGTCATGCCGTCCGGGTTTCGCGAATATGATGCGCGCTGGTGGTTCGGCCATCCCGGCTCGAACGAAACGCCGGAACTCAATCTAATCGGCGTCCAGGCGCTCGGCATGGGGCTCGGCACGCTGATCCGTCGCCTGGGTGCCGGACCCGACATCGTCACCGGTCACGATTTCCGCTCCTATTCGCTTGCCATCAAGCTGGCGCTGGTTTCCGGGCTGATGGCGGCCGGCGCACGGGTCAAGGATGTCGGGCTTGCCCTGTCGCCGATGGCTTATTTCGCCCAGTTCGCGCTCGACACGCCGTCCGTCGCCATGGTCACTGCCTCACACAACGAGAATGGCTGGACCGGCGTCAAGATGGGCGCGGCGCGTCCGCTGACCTTCGGTCCGGAGGAGATGAGCGCGCTGAAGGCGATCGTGCTGTCAGGCGATTTCGACCTTGTCGGTGGTGGCTCCTACGCCTTCGTTGCGGATTTCCGCAAAACCTACCTTGACGATCTGACCGCGGGAAAGCGTATCTCCAGGAAGCTCAAGGTGGTGGCCGCCTGCGGCAACGGCACCGCCGGGGCTTTCGCTCCCGAGGCACTGGAAAGTATCGGCTGCGAGGTCATCCCGCTCGACGTCGAGCTCGATCATACGTTTCCCAATTACAATCCCAACCCCGAAGACATGCAGATGCTGCACGCCATTCGCGACAAGGTGCTGGAAACGGGCGCCGATGTCGGGCTAGGCTTCGACGGCGACGGCGATCGCTGCGGCGTGGTCGACAATGAAGGCAACGAGATCTTCGCCGACAAGGTCGGCGTCATGCTGGCGCGCGACATTTCGCACCTCTATCCCGGCTCGACTTTCGTCGTCGACGTCAAGTCGACCGGATTGTTCATGACTGACAAGGTGTTGCGGGAAAATGGCGCGGTCACCGACTATTGGAAAACCGGTCACTCCTATATCAAGCGGCGCGTGGCCGAACTCGGCGCTGTCGCCGGTTTTGAGAAATCGGGCCACTTCTTCTTCAATCCTCCGATCGGCCGCGGCTATGACGATGGCCTGGTCACGGCCATCGCCATCTGCCAGATGCTGGATCGCAGCCCGCAAAGCAGCATGGCTGACCTCTATCGCGATCTGCCGCTGACCTTTGGCACGCCGACCATGTCGCCACACTGCGCCGACGAGCTCAAATACGGCGTCGTCGAGCGCGTCGTAGGCGACTTTCGCAAGATGAAGGACGAGGGCACGGTCTTCGCCGGCCAGAAGATAGGCGAACTGATCACCGTCAACGGCGTCAGGGTCGTGGCGGAGGATGGTACATGGGGGTTGGTGCGGGCATCATCGAACAAGCCGGAGCTTGTGGTGGTGGTGGAGAGCCCGGTATCGTCCGAGCGGCGGCGGCAGATGTTCGAAGCCGTCGATGCGGTGCTGCGCCGCAGCCCCGAAGTCGGCGCCTACAATCAGACTTTTTGAACGCGGGGCTTGTTTTCATGATCGAACGGATCGTCAGTTTTGTGATGAGCGGCGGCGTCGGCTCGCGGCTGTGGCCGTTGTCGCGCGAGGACAATCCCAAGCAGTTCCATGATTTCTCGGGCGACGGCTCAATGCTGGCCAAGACGCTGCGCCGGCTAACCGCGCGGCCGGAAGGCGAAACGCCGGTTTTCCTGATTGCCTCGGAAAGGCATGCCGACCGCGTTCATGCCGACATTGCCGGTCACGAGCTTTCCGGCGGCGGCCCGCTGTTCGAGCCGACCGGACGCAATACTGCCGCGGCCGTCGCTTTGGCAAGCCTGCGCACGCTGTCGGAATTCGGCGATAGCCTGGTGCTGGTGGTGCCGTCCGATCATGAGATCGCGACGCCACAGCAATTCTGGCGGAGCATCGAGGCCGGCACGGCGGCCGCGCGCCAAGGCAGGCTGGTGGTGTTCGGCATCAAGCCGGCCCAACCCGAGACCGGTTACGGCTACATCGAGGTGGCCGGCGAGCGCGATGGCATCTGCGATGTCTCGCGTTTCGTCGAAAAACCCGATCTCGCCACGGCGCAGAGCTATCTCAAGGCTGGCAATTTCTACTGGAACACCGGCATCTTCCTGTTTCGCGCAAGTGCCATGCGCGACGCGTTCATGGCCTTCCAGCCCGACATCTGGAGCGCCACAGAGGCTGCCTACCAGGCTGCGACATCGGATCTTTCCGGCCTCTACATGCCTCTGGATCTCTATGCCGCCATCCCATCGACATCGATCGACTATGCGATCATGGAGCGCGCCAGCGGCATCGCCATGGTGCCGGCCGGCTTTCGCTGGAACGATCTCGGCTCCTGGCAATCGCTGCTCGACGTCGGCCCCTCCGACACGCAGGGCAATGTCATCGTCGGCGATGTCGTCGCCATCGATTGCGAGAACTCCTATATCCGCAGCGACGGCCGCCTGCTGTCGGCCATAGGCCTGAAGGACGTCGCCATCGTGTCGACCGCCGACGCCACTTTCGTCGCCCCGGTCAGCCACAGCCAGAACGTCAAGAAGATCGTCGAGCAGCTCGAAAAAAGCGGCCGCCTTGAGACCAGGTTCACGCCCGCCGACGACCGCGTCATCGAAAGCGGCGCCTGGCAGCGCCGCGTGCACCATTGGCTGTTCGAGGAGACGGTGCCGTTGTGGTCGACGGTCGGCGTCGATGAGCGCCACGGCGGGTTCCACGAGGCGCTCGGCTTCGATGCCGCCCCTCTGATGAAACCCAAGCGCATGCGCACGCAGGCCAGGCAGATCTACGCCTTCGCCGTCGCCAAGGCGCGCGGCTGGAACGGCCCGGCCGATCGGCTGATCAGCCACGGCCTCGAATTCATGGCCAGGCACGGACGTACCGACAATGGCGGCTGGGTACGCACGCTCAACGTCGACGGCACCGTCGCCGACGCCGCCGAGGATGCCTATGACCATTCCTGCGTGCTCCTGGCGCTGGCACATGCCCATATGTGCGGCAATCCCGATGCGTTGCGACTTGGCCAGGAGACCTTTGCGTTCATCGACGCGCATCTCGAGGACGAACGCCTGACCGGCTTCCGCGAGACCTCGAGCGGCGAGGGCGAGCGCCGCTCCAACCCGCACATGCATCTGCTCGAGGCATTCCTGGCCTGGCATCAGGCGACCGGCGAGCGCGCCCATCTTCGTCGCGCCGCGCGCATCGTCGATCTGTTTCGCAGCCATTTCTTCGACCCGGAAAGCTGGACGCTGGGTGAGTATTTCGACCATGAATGGCGGCCGACCCCTGGTGAGAAGGGCACGTGGACCGAACCCGGCCATCATTTCGAATGGGCCTCGCTGCTGGTCGACTTCGCCGGCCGCAGCGGCCAGAGCGGCTTGACCGGCCTTGCGCGGAAGCTCTACGCGTCGGCGATCGCCAATGGCCTGAACCGCGCCACGGGCCTCGCCTACGGCGCCGTCTCGCGGCAAGGCCTGCCGCTCGACCGCGTCTCGCGCAGCTGGCCGCAGGCCGAAGCGATCAAGGCGGCGATCGCGCTGGACGGTTCGGGCGGTCCCGACCTGAAGCCGGAGATCGAAGCACGGGTCGGCCGGCTGTTCCGCTGGCACATCAATCCGGCGCCGCTCGGCCTGTGGATCGACCGCATCGACGAGCGTGGCCGCTCCTTGGCGAGCGAGGTGCCGGCCAGCATCTTCTATCATCTCGTCTGCGCGCTGACGCAGTATCTGGACGGCACGGCGCCCAAGGATCAGTACGGGCTGGCGACATCCCCGGTCTCGACATAGACCGACTTCAGCTGCGAATAGAGCGCCAGTGCCGCGAGCGAATTCTCGCGGCCGATGCCGGATTGCTTGAAGCCGCCGAAGGGGATTTCGACCGGCGTCAGATTGTAGGCGTTGATCCAGCAGGTGCCGGCCTGCAGTTCGGCGATGACACGATGGGCGCGCGCCAGGTCTCGCGTGAACACGCCTGCGGCGAGGCCGAATTCGGTGTCGTTGGCGCGCTCGATCACCTCGTCCTCGCTGTCAAACTTCAGCACGCTCATAACCGGCCCGAAAATCTCCTCGCGGGCGATGCGCATCGTGTCGGTGACACCGGTGAACACCGTCGGCTCGACGAAGAAGCCATCCTGGAAACCCTGCAGCGAAGGCACATTGCCGCCGCAGGCGAGCACCGCGCCATCCTGCTTGCCGGCCTCTATGTATGAGACGACCTTGTCGTGTTGCGCCTTCGAGACCAGCGGCCCCATCTGCGTGTCCGGATCGAGCGGATCGCCGATGCGGATTTTCTTCGTCCGTTCGGTCAGCCTCTCGACGAAACGGTCATGGATGCCGCTCTGCACGAAGACCCGCGTGCCGTTGGAGCAGATCTGGCCGGTCGAATAGAAATTGCCGAGCATCGCGCCGCCGATGGCATTTTCGAGGTCGGCGTCTTCGAAGACGATCAGCGGCGACTTGCCGCCGAGCTCCATCGTCGCGTGCTTCATCTTTGAGCCGGCGAGCGACAGCACTTTGCGGCCGGTTGGCACCGAGCCGGTCACCGAGACCTTGGCGACGACATTGTGGCCGACAAGGCCGGCGCCGACATCGCCAAAACCCTGCACCACGTTGAACAGCCCGTCGGGCAGCCCGGCCTCGGTATAGATTTCGGCGAGCGCCAGCGCTGATAGCGGCGTGTTTTCCGATGGTTTGAAAACCATCGCATTGCCCATGGCGAGGGCGGGTGCGGATTTCCAGCCGGCGATCTGGATCGGATAGTTCCAGGCGCCGATGCCGACGCAAACGCCGAGCGCCTCGCGCCTGGTATAGGCAAAGGGTCCGCCGAGATCCACGGCCTCGCCATTAAAGGCGGCGACCGCGCCGCCGAAATATTCCAGGCAGTCGGCCGCCGACGGGGCGTCCGCAACCAGCGTCTCCTGGATAGGCTTACCGGTATCCAGCGTCTCGATGCGCGCCAGATCGGCATTGCGCGCGCGCAAAATGTCGGCGGCGCGGCGCAGGATGCGGCCGCGTTCGACCGCCTTCAGCCGCGCCCAGGCCGGTTGTGCTGCACGCGCCGCCTCGATCGCGAGCTCCAGCACGTTCGGCGTCGCCGAGCGCAGCATGG
Source organism: Mesorhizobium sp. M0207 (assembly GCF_040321995.1). Classification (NCBI taxonomy): domain Bacteria; kingdom Pseudomonadati; phylum Pseudomonadota; class Alphaproteobacteria; order Hyphomicrobiales; family Phyllobacteriaceae; genus Mesorhizobium; species Mesorhizobium sp. M0207. Next base: position 45,924 of record NZ_JAMYSQ010000019.1, on the reverse strand, counting down.
CGATGGTCTCGCCGGTTGCCGGATAGATAACCGGCAGCGCTGAGCCGCGCTCGTCGTCGATATAGCGGCCGTTGACATAATGCGATGCCGTTGGCTGGGCGCGCATGACTGTTCTCCAAATCGTCTTGTCGCGGCATGCGGAATATGCGTCCGCCGGATCATGGCCTATCTGTCCGACACCTGCCAGCGCGGATTGATCCATGGTTCCTGGTTGGAAGGTGGCAGCGGCGTACGCCCGAGAATGTGGTCGGCGGCCTTCTCGCCGGTCATGATCGACGGAGCGTTGAGATTGCCATTGGTGACGCGCGGGAAGATCGAGGAATCGGCGACCCGAAGCCCTTCGACGCCAATGACGCGGCATTCTGGATCGACGACGCTCATCGCATCGTCGGCACGGCCCATCTTGCAGGTGCCGCACGGGTGATAGGCGCTTTCGACGTGGTCGCGGATGAAGGCGTCGAGCTCCTCATCCGATTGCACATGTGAACCTGGCGACAGTTCCTTGCCGCGGTACGAATCGAAGGCCGCCTGCCCGAAGATCTCGCGGGTCAGCCGGATGCAGTGGCGGAACTCCGTCCAGTCGTCCGGATGCGACATGTAGTTGAAGCGGATCACCGGCTTCGATTTGGGATCGGGCGAGCGCAGCGTGACCGAACCGCGCGACTTCGACCGCATCGGCCCGACATGCGCCTGGAAGCCGTGCGCCTTGGCCGCCGCCTTGCCGTCATAGCGGACCGCGGCCGGGATGAAATGATACTGGATATCGGGATAGTCGACGCCGGCGCGCGAGCGTACGAAGGCGGCCGCCTCGAAATGATTGGTGGCGCCGAGGCCGGACTTGAAGAACAGCCATTGTGCCCCGATCAGCGCCTTCGAGAACGGGTTCAAGACGGAGTTCAGCGTGATCGGCTTTGTCGATTCCTGCTGGATGTAAAGTTCCATATGGTCCTGCAGATTGCGGCCGACTCCGGGCCGGTCGGCGATCACCGGGATGCCGTTCTCCCTAAGGTGCTGGCCGGGGCCGATGCCGGACAGCATCAGGATCTTGGGCGAGTTGATCGAGGACGCGGCAACGATCACCTCGCGCCGCGCTCTGACCATCTGAATCCGTTTGCGCACTTCGATCTCGACGCCGGTGGCGCGTTGATTCTCGATAATTACCCGCCGGGCGAAACCCTTGACCAGGCTGACATTTTTCCGCCTCAGCGCCGGCCTCAGATAGGCGCTCGCGGCCGACCAGCGACGGCCGCCGCGGATGGTCTGCTCCATCGGCCCAAAGCCTTCCTGCTTCGCGCCGTTATAGTCGTCGGTCAGCTCGAAACCGGCCTGACGGCCTGCCTCGACGAAGGCGCCGTAGAGTGGGTTCGTCCTCGAGCCGCGCTGCACAGTCAGCGGGCCGCCGTGGCCGCGCCAGCCATTCTCGCCGCCATTGCTGTCCTCCATGCGCTTGAAGTACGGGAGCACATCGGCAAAGCCCCAGCCGGTCGCGCCCTGTTCGGCCCAATGGTCGAAGTCGCGGGCATGGCCGCGCACATAGACCATGCCGTTAATCGAGGATGAGCCTCCGATGACTTTGCCGCGCGGCGTCGCCAGCACGCGGCCGCCGAGATGCGGCTCCGGCTCGCTGGCGAAGCCCCAGTCGTAAAGGCTCATATTGAGCGGGATCGACAGCGCCGACGGCATCTGGATCAGCGGCCCGATATCGCTGCCGCCATATTCGATGACGATCACCGAATGCTTACCGTCCTCCGACAGCCGGTAGGCCATGGCCGAGCCGGCCGAGCCGGAGCCGATGATGACGAAATCCGCTTCAAGCATGGTTCATGCGCGCCCGTGGTTCATATGCGCAATGAAATCGGCCAGCGAGACGTTGCCGCCGGTTGCCATCACCAGAACGGTCTTGCCGGTTATGTCGACCTTGCCGCCGAGCACCGCCGCCAGCGAGGCAGCGCCGGATGGCTCGAGCACCAGCTTCAGCCGCTCGAAGGCGAGGCGCATGGCGCGCCGCACCGAAGCATCGTCGACGGTGACGCCGCGAACGCCGGCGGCCTTCACCGCTGCGAACGGCGCGTCGCCGGGCCGCCGCGACATCAGCCCGTCGCAGATCGATTTCGGTCCGATCGGCATGGTTTCGATGGCGCCATGCGCGAGCGACGAGCCCATGCCGTCAAAACCTTCCGGCTCGACGCCGATGATCTCCGTGGCGGGCGACAGATAGTGGAAGGCCAGCGAAACGCCACCGATCAGCCCGCCACCGCCGACCGAACAGAACAAGCCATCGGCCTCCACTTGCCTGGCGGCGAGCTGGTCGAGTGCCTCCAGTCCGGCGCCGGCCTGGCCGGCGACGATCTCCGGATCGTCGAACGGGTGCAGCAGCGCCAAGCCATCGCTCGCGGCGATCTCACGCGCTCTGGCGGCGGCGACTTCCTCACGCGCGCGTTCGCCATGGTCAGTCAGCACCACGCGCGCGCCATACCCTGACGTGGCATCGCGTTTGGCGGCCGGCGCGTCGATCGGCATGACGATGGTGACGGGAATGCCAAGGGCTTGGCCAGCCGCCGCTAGCCCCTGCGCAAAATTGCCGGAGGAGTAGGCGACGACGCCCTTTTTGGTTTCGTCAGGCGAGAGCTTCTTCAGCCGCCAGTAGGCGCCGCGCACCTTGAACGATCCTGCCCATTGCAGCGATTCGGCCTTGACGAAGACGCGGGCGGCGCCGGTCTCGCGGGCAAGTGCCGCCGATTCCAGGAGCGGCGTGACCTGCGTCGCCTTGGAGGTGACGGCATAGGCCTGCCTGAGATGGTCGAGCGAGGGGACGAGACTATCTGCCATCATTCGCCTCGCGGAAAGCGCTTCTGCTCTTCGAGCAGGTCGAGGTTCATGTGGTTGCGCATGTAGCGCTCCGATGCCTTCTGCAGCGGCTGGAATTCCCAGGGATAATGGGTGCCGTTGCGCAGCGCCGGGTAGACTACCCAGCGGCGTGCCTGGCTGGCACGCACCGCTGCATCGAACGCCGCCATGTCCCAGCGCGCCCGCACCTTGTCGGAGAAAGCGGTCACCAAAGCCGCATTGGCCGGATCGGCGGCGAGGTTGGTCGATTCCAGCGGATCCGATTCAAGATCAAACAGTTGCGGCGGATCGATCTCGCAATGGATGAATTTGTAACGGCCCTCGCGCAGCGCCACCATCGGCGCGTTCGAGCCTTCGGCGGCATATTCCATCAGCACCGGCGCGGAGCGCTTCTTTCCATTCAGCAGCGGCAGCAGCGACTGGCCGTCGGTCCACGGCGCAATCGCGCTGATGTCGATGCCGGCGAGGTCGCAAAGCGTCGGCGTCACGTCGAGGTTGGAGACCGGCGTGTCGATCAGCCCGGCGGCGATGCCTTTGCCGGCGATCATCAGCGGCACCCGCGCCGAACCTTCGAAGAAGCACATCTTGAACCACAGGCCGCGCTCGCCGAGCATGTCGCCGTGATCCGAGCAGAACAGGATGATCGTGTCGTCGAGCATGCGCGTGCGCTCGAGCACCGACAGCAGCTCGCCGAGCTTGTCGTCGAGATATGAGATGTTGGCGAAATAGCCGCGCCGTGCGCGGCGTATCTGCTCAGCGGTGATGTCGAACCTGTCATAGTCGCTGGCGCGGTAGAGCCGCTGCGAATGCGGGTCCTGCCTGTCGTAAGGAATGAAGCCGACCTCAGGCTCGAGCGCCGGGCAATCCTCGTAGAGGTCCCAGTATTGCCGCCGTGCGACGTAAGGATCGTGCGGATGGGTGAAAGAAACCGTCAAGCACCAGGGCCGATGTGCGGCATCGTCGGAGACGCGGGCAAAATCATAAAGCTTCTGCACGGCATGGAAGGCGACCTCGTCGTCATATTCCAGCTGGTTGGTGATCTCAGCAGTACCGGCGCCGCTGACGGAGCCGAGATTGTGATACCACCAGTCGATGCGCTCGCCGGGTTTGCGATAGTCGGGCGTCCAGCCGAAATCGGCCGGATAGATGTCGGTGGTCAGCCGCTCCTCGAAACCGTGCAATTGGTCCGGCCCGACGAAATGCATCTTGCCGGAGAGGCAGGTGTGATAACCGGCGGCGCGCAGATGATGGGCAAAGGTCGGGATCGAAGACGCGAATTCGGCGGCGTTGTCATAGACCCCGGTGCGTGACGGCAACTGGCCGCTCATGAATGCGGCGCGGCCCGGCGCGCAGAGCGGCGAGGCCGTGTAATTGTTGCAAAAACGCGCCGAACGCGCGGCGAGCGCCTTCAGATGCGGCGCGTGCAGGAAGTCCGCCGGCCCATCCGGAAACAGCGTTCCGTTGAGCTGATCGACCATGACGATCAGGATGTTGGGTCGCTTGGATGTCACTGCTTCTGCCGTCCGCTGAGCTTCGTTTCGAGATAGTCCTCGACCAGTGCGATCGCGGTCGCGGCATCGGGAACACCGTCTTTCAGCGCGCGCCTGATATAGAGCCCGTCGATCAGCGCCGCCGTCGCTTCGGCGACCCGGTCGGCCTCGCTTCTCGGCAGGATCCCGGCCAGCCCGCTGAGCAGATTGGAATGCAGCCGCCGCGCATAGACCTTGAGCAGCCGTCGAAGCGCTGCCGATTTCTGCGCCTCGACATAGAAGGCGAGCCAGGCGGCGATCGTTTCGGGCTGGAACTGGATGTCGGAGAAATTGACCGCGACCACCGCCGAGACGCGCTGGCGCGCCGTGCCGGCCGCGCGAAGTGCACGGCGCGTATCGGCGGTGAGCTCGCTCAGGATGTGCCGCATCGTCGCCAACAGCAATTCGTCCTTGACGCCGAAATAATGGTGGGCAAGCGCCGAGGACACGCCGGCGCGCCCGGCGATTTCCGACATCGTCACATCAAGCGAACCGCGCTCGCCGATCGCCGAGATCGTTGCATCGATTAGCGCCCTGCGGCGCAACGGCTCCATTCCGAGTTTCGGCATTCTTGCTCCGGCCTGTTGGGGCAAGATTATTTTTTATTGACGCATCAATCAACAAAAATCCGGCCTGATTTGCTGGCAAAAGCCAGGCACTATGACCAGATGATCAAGATCAAGCGATTGTGCGGTTCTGGCCCCTTCACGAAGCCGGCGGAACGGTTCATGCTTGAACAATGCTGAGGCGCGCTGCAAGTATCGCGTAGCCCGGGTCCACAGGATGGAGATCGCCATGACAGCATGCATCGTCGGTTGGGCGCATTCGCGCTTCGGCAAGCTCGAAGGCGAGACGCTGGAGGGCCTGATCACCAAGGTGGCAGTCGAGGCGCTCGATCATGCCGGCATCGGTCCGGATGACGTCGACGAGATCGTGCTCGGCCACTTCAACGCCGGGTTTTCCGCCCAGGATTTCACCGCGAGCCTGGTCCTCCAGGCAGACGACCGGCTGCGCTTCAAGCCTGCGACCCGCGTCGAGAACGCCTGCGCCACCGGCTCGGCGGCGGTCAGGCAAGGCATCCGCGCCATCGACGCCAATGCCGCCCGTATCGTGCTGGTGGTCGGCGCCGAGCAGATGACGACGACGCCCGGTCCCGAGATCGGCAAGAACCTGCTCAAGGCCTCGTATCTGCCGGAGGACGGCAACACGCCGGCAGGTTTCGCCGGCGTCTTCGGCAAGATCGCCCAAGCCTATTTCCAGCGCTACGGCGACCAGTCGGATGCGCTGGCGATGATCGCCGCCAAAAACCACAAGAACGGCGTCGACAATCCCTACGCGCAGATGCGCAAGGATTTCGGCTACGAGTTCTGCCGGCAGGAAAGCGAAAAAAACCCCTTCGTCGCCGGTCCGCTGAAGCGCACAGACTGCTCGCTGGTGTCGGACGGTGCCGCCGCGCTTGTCCTTGCCGACACGGCCACGGCGCTGAAGATGCGCCGCGCCGTCGCCTTCCGCGCCAACGAGCATGTGCAGGATTTCCTGCCGATGTCGAAGCGCGACATTCTCGCCTTCGAAGGCTGCGAGCAGGCCTGGAACCAGGCGCTGAAGCAGGCGGGCGTGACGCTCGGCGACCTGTCCTTCGTCGAGACGCATGACTGTTTCACCATCGCCGAACTGATCGAGTATGAGGCGATGGGCCTGGCAAAGCCGGGCGAGGGCGCCAAGCTGGCCCTGGATGGCGAGACGGCGAAAAATGGAAGGCTGCCGGTCAATCCGTCCGGTGGACTGAAGGCCAAGGGCCACCCGATCGGTGCCACCGGCGTATCGATGCATGTGCTGAGCGCCATGCAGCTTGTCGGCGAGGCGGGCGGCATCCAGGTGCCGGGAGCAAAACTCGGCGGCATCTTCAACATGGGCGGTGCCGCGGTCGCCAACTACGTTTCCATTCTCGACCGGATCAGATAAACCCGCCCGCATTCGCGGGAGGTGACATGGCAAATCCGGTTCTGGTCGAAGTCTTGCGCGGCGCAATCGTCGAGAGTGCTCATCGCGGCGCTGTTGCCGTCTTCGACGCCGACGGCAAGCCTGTCTGGGAGATCGGCGACACGGCACAACCGGTGTTCCCGCGTTCGGCGGTCAAGGCGATCCAGGCGCTGCCGCTGGTCGAGAGCGGCGCTGCCGATGCCTACGGCTTCGGTGATCGGGAGCTGGCGCTGGCCTGCGCCTCGCATTCCGGCGAGCCGCCACATGTCGAGCTGGCGCGCGCCATGCTGGCGAAGGCCGGCTTGGACGAGACGGCACTCGAATGCGGCGCGCATTGGCCTTCGAGCCATGGAGCGACCCTGGCACTTGCCCGCGCCGGCAGCGTGCCGAACGCGCTGCACAACAATTGTTCCGGCAAGCACTCGGGCTTTCTCTGCACCTGCGTTCACAGCGGCATCGCCCATCGTGGTTACGTCAAGGCTGGCCACGCCTCGCAGGAGATGGTGCGCGAAGCGATGCAGGCGGTGACCGGTGCTGCCCATGACGCCGATCACCGCGGCACCGACGGCTGCTCGATTCCGACCTATGCCGTGCCCCTGCGCAGCTTTGCCCTTGGCTTTGCCCGCATGGCGACAGGTGCCGGGTTCGAGCCGATGCGCGCCCGGGCGGCGAAGCGGCTGCTTTCCGCCTGCATGGCCGAGCCGTTTTTCGTCGCCGGCACGGGCAGGTCCGATGTCGCGATGATGGAGGCCGCGCCGGGCCGGATTTTCGTCAAGGGAGGCGCCGAAGGTGTTTTTTGTGCAACCCTTCCGGAGCTTGGCCTTGGCATCGCGCTGAAGTGCGACGATGGCGCCGGCCGCGCCGCTGAAGTGATGGTCGCGGCCGTGCTGGCTAAGCTGCTGCACGCCGACCAGGCGCTCGCTGCGAAACTGACCGAACAGGCAAATCCGCCTATCGAGAGCCGGATCGGTGCCAGAGTCGGTGCGCTCCGGCCGACGGCCACCCTCAACTGACGTGGTTGCGCTCGACGGTCAAATGCGCGTAGCCGGCATTGCCTGATGCGGCGAGGTCACCGGTCACTCGCTCGGCCCAGCGTTGGCCGACGATCGCGCCGTTCTGGACTCGGTCGATGACATTGTCGGAGATGATTGCCGTTCCGGCACCTTCAACCACGCTGACGGCGATGCCGGTTCCGGCCTTGCGGACGATGTTTCCCGTGGCGACCACATTGCGCATGAACGGTCCCCAGCCGATCTGCATGCCGTAGAGCGGCGCATTCTCGATGACGTTGCCGGAAACGGTGGTGTCGGCCTCGACGCTGATGCCGACGCCGAAGCCGGGCGCGTCGGCAGGGTAGGGGCCGCTGGTCGACAGATTGCGGACGATGTTGCCGGAGCACACGCCCATGCGGCCGCCCTCATTGAAATTGACGATCGAAATACCGTTCGCGGCGCCATCGACGATGTTGTTGCCGATGACGGCGCCTTCGAACGAGAATTCGGAATACACGGCCGTCTCGCCCGAACGCGAGCAGGTGTTGCCGGTGATCTGCAAATTGCTGGAACTGTTGGCGCGGATCGCCGAGAACGCGCAGTCCGAGACAATATTGCCGGAGATGATGACGTTGCCGGCGCGGAACGCATTGATGCCGTTGCCGTTCTGGCCGGTTCCGCCGCTGCGCGCCTGGATGCGCTCGATCCGGTTGCCGCTGACGATGGTGCCGTCTTCAGCCGCCTGCCAGCGGTGCACGAGAATGCCGCCATTGGCGCAGTCGGAGACGCTATTGCCTGATATTTCCAGGCCATCGGCCTCGACCGAATAGATGCCGGCATCGGCCGCACCGGAAATCTCCAAGCGCTCGATGCGGCCCGAGGCGTGCTCGAGCGCCAGACCGTTCTTGCCGCTGCCGGTAAGCTGGCAATTGTCGACGACCAGATGGGCGATGCGGCGCAGATCGAGCAGGCCTTGCGTGTAGTCGCCCATCCAGCGTTTGCGGCCATCGAACACCAGCCCACTGAGTTCGATGTGCTCGGCCCGTTCGGCCATGATGAGATGGCCATTGCCGCCATAGACGATCCGCGATGCGCCCGGCACGCCGGACAGGCGCACGCGGCCGGGCAGCGACAGGTTGGAAACGATATAGATCCCCGGCGGCAGGAACACCGGCATGTCGCGGTCGTGCGCGTCGCGCAGCAGCTTGGTGAAAGCCTTGCTCTGATCGTCAAGCGCACCGGGCCGGACGCCGAGCTCGGTCGCGTTGATCGCGCCACGCATCGCGGCTTTCTCGATGCTTGGCAGGTTTTTCGCCGCTGCCTTGCCGAGCGAAAGCCCCATGACGGCAAAGCCGGCGGTCTGCGCAAGCAGCGTTCGTCTGTTCAACATCGGCACAGATTCCTTGCGTTCAACGGTCGCGCCGCAGGATTCGTGCCAGACTAGCCCGGTCGAACTCGTGGTGAAAATCTGACGCTTGGCCCCTATTCGATCCTCGTTGGCTCGGCGATCACCGCATTTACCCCGTTGAAGGCAAGTTGCAGGAATGTCTGGTCGATCTCCGCCGGAGACAGCTTCGTATCCCTCTCAAGCCACCAGTGCATCACTTCAAAGAACGCGCCAACGATGAAGCGTGTGGCGATCTCAAGTCTGACTCCGCCTTGATCACCTTGGATATTCGGCAATTCATTGCGAACCTGCCTGCTTATCCAGCCGCGGATCTCTTCTGGCATTTCGCGCTTTTTCCCGCCCATCAGCGCACGGTGCATCTCCCGCATGGCATGAGCATGCTCGAACACCGGACCGCTGAAGGAAAAGCCCTTGGCGTTTCGCTGCGAATGGCGTTCGGCACCGTGTGCCTGCAGGGTCTTCAGATGGTCGTCGATCGTTGCTTTCCTCAAGCGGTCCTTGTCGGGATAGTGTGTGTAGAAAGTCGAGCGGCCGACATCGGCTTCCCTGCAGATATCCTCGACCGTGATCGCCGTATATCCCTTCTCGGCGGTCAATCTGAAAAGCGCCTGCTGCAGTCGGCTGCGGTCCTGGCGACCCGACGGTCGATCGGTCCGGCTGGCATGGGCAACATCCTTTTCCGGCCAAAGGACACCAAATCGTCCAGTATTGGGCGCGTCGGTGCGATGTGGCCAGTAAAACTGATACTGGACACACTGTCCAGTATCCTATGCTCTTGCGGAAGGCCCGGCGCGATGCCCGGCTGGCCGGAGATAAAGCAATGCACCAACGTCTTTTCGGAACAATAGTCGGAGGGCATGCGTTAGTCGCGCTCGTCAAAGTGGCCGTGGTGCTCGCGGCATTTTTCTCGTTGGGACAGGCAAATGCGGTCTTTTCCTTGGGAGTTCCCGTCCTCCTGCTTCATGCTGGTGCACTCGTCGTAGTCGCGAGCTTATTGATATGGCAAAGCGCTCACGGGCGGCTGTCCGCCAAGGACCGCAGACCGGCCGCCGGCGAGGAGAAGGCGCTGCATGTCGGCATCACGCTTCATTCCGCCGCCCTGTACGATATGCTGGCGTGGCTTCTGACCTTCGGTCGCGAACGTGCTTTTCGCGAAAGGATATTAAGCTTTGCGGAGCTGAAACCGGGAGAAGTGGTCCTGGATGTCGGGTGCGGCACCGGCACCACCGCGCTCCTTGCCAGACAAAAAGTGGCGCCGGAGGGGCGCGTGCACGGCGTCGACGCCTCCGCCGAAATGGTTGCGCGCGCGACGGCAAAGGCCCGGCGAGCCGGGCTACAAGTCGGGTTCTCGACCGCCACCGCTCAGGAACTGCCTTTCAAGGATGGGGAATTTGATGTCGTCCTCAGCACGCTGATGTTCCACCATCTTCCAAAGAAGGGCCGCGAGGATTTCGGCAGAGAAGCCTTCCGCGTCCTGAAGGCGGGCGGTCGCGTGCTTATCGTCGATTTTGCAAAACCGCCGCGCCGGAAGAGCACCTTTCGGCTCCACCGGCATGGTTACGTCGATTTGGACAAAGTTGCAGCGGATCTCGGCCGGCACGGCTTCAATATCGTTGAGCAAGGCGACGTCGGAACCAAGGGGCTCCGCTACCTAGTTGCGCAACCGGACCTTAGCCTTGCGGCCCGCGAAGCGCGATAGTGCGCCAAGTTGAGGCATTCGCATGCTCAGCTTTATACCCCAAGCAGCTGTCTAATCTCGGGTACTGAACCCAGATCTTCACCATTAGCCTCTTCATCAGCAATGGCTTGTGGAGTCGCCATTCCAAGCCTAAGTTCGTCGGATGAGCAGGGCCTTCACCCGCGAGGAAGACAGCGAAAACGCCATTGCCGGCATCGGCGAGCGGCCGATCAGCCATCACCGCAATCTGGTCACGGAACGCGGCATGGCGCTGATCGATGCCGAGGTGGCCGCTCTGCGCGACGAACTGGGCAGAGCCGAGAAGAGGGCCGACCGCGAGCGCATCGCGCTGGTGTCGCGTGATCTCCGCTACTGGACGGCGCGGCGCGAAAGCGCCGAGCTTTCGGTGCCGGAACCGGGCAGCGACATGGTTCGCTTCGGCATGGGCGTCACGCTAGAAAGCCACGACGGCAAGAAGGTGCACTGGAAGATCGTCGGCGAGGATGAGGCAAATCCCGCCAAGGGGACAATTTCCCATATGTCGCCGATGGCGATGGCGCTGTTCGGCAAGAAGGTCGGCGAAGTTGCCGTGGTCAATGGCAAGGAATGGGAGATCGTCAAGCTCTCCGACAGTTAGTCTTCGAGCTTGACGACATGATCGCGGAAGAACGCTGCGGCGCCGGCCTCGTCGATTTCGCCGGCGGCGACGCCCATGACGAATTCGTAAAGCATGCCGTCATTGGCCGACAGGGCATAACCATTCACAATCAGAAATGCGCCGGCCGCGACAATGGCGGTGCGTTTGTTGCCGTCGACAAAGGCATGATTTCTGGCAATGCCGAAGACATAGGCGGCTGCGAGTTCCTCAACCGACCGGTCTCCGTAGTTGGCCTTGTTTTCGGCGCGAGCGCCCGCCGATTCGAGGGCATTTTCATCCCTCAAGCCTTGTGCTCCGCCGTGTCGGCGCAACTGCTCCGCGTGCATGGCTTCGACTGCACGCCTCGTCAGAAGTTCCCAGCTCATTCGGCGAGCTTCTGAAGCGCGACCTTGTATTTATCCATCACCTCGCGGGCGGCTTTCATTTGCCGCTCGAAGCTGTCGTCCACCGGCCTCAGCGCAAAACCGTCACCTGTTTCAACGATTTGAAGCTGGTCGCCGGCCTTCAGGTTCAGACGATCGAGAAGTTCCCTCGGCAGGATCACGCCTTCGGAATTGCCGATCTTGCGAATGGTCGTGTTCATGGTGAGGCATCCTGTTGCAACGCTGATTATAACGCAGTGTGTTTCTTGTTACAACAGACATTATAACAAGGCGTCAGCCGGCCTGCAGCAGCCGGTCCATCAGCCGCTCCGCCGCTTCCGGGATGACCGTGCCGGGCGGGAAGATTTCAGTGGCGCCTGCCTGCCGGACTGCGTCGTAATCCTGCGGCGGGATAACGCCGCCGGCGACTATCAGCATGTCGTCGCGGCCCAACTTCTTCAGTGCAAGCTTGAGTTCGGGAATGAGCGTCAAATGGCCCGCAGCCAGCGACGAGGCGCCGACGATGTGCACGTCATGCTCGACTGCCAGTCTGGCGATCTCGTCCGGCGTCTGGAACATCGGCCCGACGGTGACGTCGAAGCCTAGGTCGGCAAAGGCGGTGGCGATCACTTTCTGGCCGCGATCATGGCCGTCTTGCCCCATCTTGGCGACCAGAATGCGCGGCTTGCCGCCGGACCTCTCCTCGAACGCGACGATCTTGTCCTGCAGCCGGTCGACCACCGGATTGTCGCCGAGCGCGTTGCGATAGACGCCGGAGATCGTCTGCACCGAGGCGACATGGCGGCCGAAAACCTTTTCCAGCGCTAGCGAAATCTCGCCGACCGTGGCGTTGGCGCGTGCGGCCCGGATGGCGAATTCCAGCAGGTTTCCGTTACTCCCGGCAGCACGGGTCAGCGCATCGAGCGCGCTCTCGACGGCGGCGACGTCGCGCGTACCTTTCAGCCGCTGCAGCTTCGACAATTGCCGTGCCCTGACCTCGGCATTGTCGATCTTCAGCACGTCGACTTCGATGTCCGTGCCGGGACGGTGGGCATTGACACCGACCACGATCTGTTCGCCGGAATCGATGCGCGCCTGGGTGCGCGCGGCAGCCTCTTCGATGCGCAGCTTCGGTAGGCCCTTTTCGATCGCCGCGGCCATGCCGCCGAGGCTCTCGACCTCCTCGATATGCGCAAGCGCACGCGCCGCCAGATCATGTGTCAGCCGTTCGACATAGGCGGAGCCGCCCCACGGGTCGATAATGCGCGTCGTGCCGGATTCCTTCTGCAGGATGAGCTGTGTGTTGCGGGCGATGCGGGCCGAATGGTCGGTCGGCAGCGCCATTGCCTCGTCGAAGGAATTGGTGTGCAGCGACTGCGTATGGCCTTGAGTGGCGGCCATCGCCTCGATCATGGTGCGGATGATGTTGTTGTAGGGATCCTGCGCCGTCAGCGACCAGCCCGAAGTCTGGCAATGGGTGCGCAGCGACAGCGAGCGCTCGTCCTTCGGCGAAAAGTTCTTCAGCATTAGGCTGGCCCACAATACGCGCGCTGCTCTCAGCTTGGCGACTTCCATGAAGAAATTCATGCCGATCGCCCAGAAGAAGGAAAGGCGCGGCGCGAAACGGTCGATGTCGAGGCCGGCCGCGACGCCGGCGCGGGCATATTCGATACCGTCTGCAATCGTGTAGGCGAGCTCGAGATCCGCCGTCGCTCCCGCCTCCTGCATGTGATAGCCGGAGATCGAGATCGAATTGAACTTCGGCATGTGCTTCGACGTGTAGGAAAAAATGTCCGACACGATCCGCATCGAAGGTTTTGGCGGATAGATGTAGGTGTTGCGCACCATGAACTCTTTCAGGATGTCGTTCTGAATGGTCCCGGTGAGGTCCTTCTGCGCAACGCCCTGTTCCTCCGCCGCGACGATATAGAGCGCCATGATCGGCAGCACCGCGCCGTTCATCGTCATCGATACCGTCATCTCGTTAAGCGGGATGCCGTCGAACAGCTGGCGCATGTCGAGAATGGAATCGATGGCGACGCCGGCCATGCCGACATCGCCGGCGACGCGCGGATGGTCGCTGTCGTAGCCGCGGTGCGTGGCGAGATCGAAGGCGACCGACAGGCCTTTCTGGCCGGCGGCAAGGTTGCGCCGGTAGAAGGCGTTGGACTCTTCGGCCGTCGAGAAGCCGGCATATTGCCGGATCGTCCAGGGTTGCTGGACATACATCGTCGGATAGGGGCCGCGCACGAAAGGCGGCAGGCCTGGATAGGTATCGAGGTGCGGCAAGCCCTTGAGATCGCCCTGGTTGTAGAGATGCTTGACGGCGATTCCTTCCGGCGTCATCCGCTGGCCTTTGATCTCGACCGGCGCCCGCCGTGGCGGCGACCAGGCGATCTGGCTGAAATCCGGGATCATGGCACGGCTCCGATCGACTGATCGATGCGGATCGGAAATAGCGGCTCGCACACCGCAACGCCTTCGGTGAAGGCAGGCCGCCGCTCCGCCGCCAGCGTCTCGACCGGACGCTCGGTCTTCGACGGGTGCAGCGTCGTGCCGACGATCGCCCGTTCGCCCGCCTGGTAGGCTGTGTTGCGGCGGGCGGAAGCTGCCTGGACGCGCCTCTGGATGTGGCCTTGCTCAAGGCTGGTCAGCACGCCGCCTTCCGCCTCGATCTGCTGGAACTCCTGCCAGGCCGCCGCGCAGAGCTCCGCAGTCAGCGCTTCGACGGCCCCCGAACCGCAAACCGGATCGGCGACGTGGTCGATATTGCTTTCATTGGCCATGATCAGTTGCGCGTTGCGGGCAACGCGGCGGGCAAAACCCGCGGGCAGGCCGTGCGCGATCGTGTGCGGCAGGATGGCGATCGAATCCGCGCCGCCGGCGGCAGCGGCAAAAGCGGCAATGGTGGTGCGCAGGATGTTGGTTTCCGGATCGGCCGCCGTCATCATCCGGAAGGATGTTTCGGCATGGATGCTGGCGGTGGAGGGCGGTATCGAGCAGGCCTCCTGGACACGCGCCCACAGCCTGCGCAACGCCCTGACCTTGGCCGTCGAAACGAACTGGTCCTGGTCGACGCTGAGCGCAAAACCGATATGCGGCGCCGCGTAGACGAGCGGCTGGCGCGCCTTCTCGAACAGCCTCAAATAGGAGACGGCCGAGGCGAGCATGGTGCCAAGCTCCTGCGCCTCGGTGGCGCCGGCATTGTGGAATACCCGCCCGTCGGCCTCCAGCAGCACGCCGGGCACACCCATCGAAAAGAAATGCGCCAGCGATTGCGGCATCGAAGCCTGCAAAGCCTCGATCGACATGCGCAGCCTGCCGGTCCCGGCAAAGATCGCCGCCGGATCGATGCCGAAGGAGAGGTTGAGCTTTGCCGGATCGGAGCGGCGCTTGGTCAAAAACGCCACCAGCCAGTCGGCCACGGCACGGCTCCAGGGATGGGCGTCGATGCGGATCTGGATGCGGTTGAGCGGCACGCCGTCGAGCACGCCCTCCAGCGCCTCCGCCGTCCTCGGCAAGCCATAGCCGAAGGCGTTCGGCGCACCCTCGAAGACAAGCGACAGTCCGGTGGCACCCTGCGCGACGTCTTCCAGCGCCTGCGCACTGGCGCGGCCTATGTCCGGATCGTCGATGCGCTGGCTGACGATCCACGGTGATCCCGGGTTGGCGCGCACGAGAGGCTCGGCGGTTACCGAACGCTCGTAGAGCGGCTCGATGCGGATGGCGTCGTCCGTATGCGAGACGAGCTTTTCCTCGAAGGACCCGCCGGCCAGCGCCTTCTCCGCCAGCGCCAGCCATCGTTGCCGGTCGACGTTCGGAAGTTCGGCATCCTGGGTCAAGGCACCGGCGCCCATCGGTTCTCCTCGTTCTAGCGGCCGCAGCGGCCGACTATGTCAGTCTACGGTCCCCGGCCCGATATCACAATGCAGCACACATGCGGTGCAACTCGCCTTCCGTGACGGTGACCGTCAACCGATTGCCAAACATGGGCAGGTTCCGCAAGCTCCAAAAGCCATTTTCGACGGTGCCCATTGTCGCTGCGCAATGGCCTCACTATACCTGCGGCAGGGCTCCCTTTTCTTCAAGGGATCAGGGCATTCAACCCTATAGGTTTGCGGAGAGACCGGACACATGGCCGACGATACCAGTATCTTCATAGGGGCCAGCCGCAAGCCGGACGACAGTTATCAGCGGCCCGAACAGCTTTTGCTGCAATATGGCAATCGTCATGGCCTGGTCACCGGCGCGACCGGCACCGGCAAGACGGTGACCCTGCAGATATTGGCCGAGGGTTTCTCAAATGCCGGCGTGCCGGTATTCTGCGCCGACATCAAGGGCGACCTGTCGGGTATCGCTATGATGGGCACAGCGCAGGATTTCCTGGTCAAGCGGGCCGAGCAGGTCAAGCTCGATCCCTATGAATTCCAGGAATTCCCGGTCATCTTCTGGGATCTGTTCGGCGAGCAGGGCCACCCGATCCGCGCCACCATCTCGGAGATGGGGCCGCTGCTTCTGTCGCGGTTGATGAACCTTTCCGAGGCGCAGGAAGGCATCATGAACATCGCCTTCCGCATCGCCGACGAGGAAGGCCTTCTGCTGCTCGATTTGAAGGACCTGCAGTCACTGCTGGCCAATATCGCCGACCGCCCCGAAGAGATCGGCGCCCGCTACGGCAATGTGACGAAGCCTTCGGTCGGCGCGATCCAGCGCACGCTGCTGGTCCTGGAGCAGCAGGGCGCTGCCAATTTCTTCGGCGAGCCGGCATTGCGGATATCCGACATCATGCGCACCACGCGCGATGGACGCGGCGCCATCAGCGTGCTCGCCGCCGACAAGCTGATGATGAATCCGCGGCTCTATGCGACGTTCCTTCTGTGGCTGATGTCGGAACTGTTCGAGGAACTGCCGGAAGTCGGCGACCCGGACAGGCCGAAGCTGGTCTTCTTCTTCGACGAGGCGCACCTTCTGTTCGACGACGCCCCGAAGGTGTTGGTCGACCGCGTCGAGCAGGTGGTCCGGCTGATCCGCTCGAAGGGCGTCGGCGTTTATTTCGTCACGCAAAATCCGCTGGATATCCCCGAAACGGTGCTGGCCCAGCTCGGCAACCGCGTGCAGCACGCACTCCGTGCCTACACGCCGCGCGAACAGAAGGCCGTCAGGACGGCGGCCGAGACGTTCAGGCCTAATCCCGACTTCGACTGCGCAACCGTGATCACGCAGCTCGGCACCGGCGAGGCGCTTGTCTCGACGCTGGAAGCCAAGGGCGTGCCGTCCATGGTGCAGCGAACGCTGATCCGCCCGCCGTCATCGCGCCTTGGCCCGATCACGCCCGACGAGCGCCGCAAGCTGATCACCGAGAGCCCGGTTGCGGGACAATACGATCAGACCATCGACCGCGAATCGGCCTTCGAGATGCTGCAGAAGAAGGCCAAGGACGCCCAGGAGGCACAGGCGCAGCAACAGGAAAGCGGCCGTTCGCGCTGGACCATTCCCGGCTTCGGCAATGACGATCCCCAGCCGACCGGCGGCCGCCGCGCGCCGCGCCCCTCCAACCGTCAGACCGTTGCGGAGGCGGCGATCAAATCCATCGTGCGCTCGGTCGGCTCGTCGGTCGGACGGGCGATCGTCCGCGGGATTTTGGGGAGCTTGTCCAGGGGCAGGTGAGGGGCATCGCACCGAAGGGCGGGCATCTGTGTTGGCAAATTCTGTCTTGCACATCAAGTGCCGGTGGCCAGATCTGAAGGACAGCGGACGGCGGCTATGCGCCCATAGCTGCCGTCGGACCGTCTGCAAAAGTGTAAACGCGTATCGGCGGTAGCTAGTTCAGCGTCGCCAACAGGCGCGCGGCAGCCTTCAAATCTTCCGTACTCGCGCCTTCTACGAAATGCTCCGCAACCGATTGCAAGAGCTCGCGAGCGCCGTCGATCTCGCCTCGCCCAGCCATCAACGTTGCCATATCAATTGCGGTTCGCAGCTCCCATGCCCGCGCGCCTTGACTCCGGCTCAACTCCAGTGCCTGCATTAGGGATGCGCCGACCTCGTCGCGATTGCGTTCCGACAGTTGTTGGAGAAGAAGGCCTCCCTTCATCCGCAGCAACTCCGGAAGGTACAATTGGTCACCGTTCTTTTCGACTTGACCAACTGAATCACCGATCAGCGCGACTGCTTCGTCGACCCGACCGATCGCGGATAGTCCTCTAACCAGCGAGAGGTTGAGCTCGGTCGTGAGCAATTCGTAAGGTGCTGCGTGGAGGTTTTGGAGAGAACTCTGGAGGCCCCCGACCCCACCTGTCGCATCCCCGTGCCGGATTGCGACTTCGCTTTTGAATCCCCGACCGACCAGCAGATAAGGGGCCATGGAATGGGACTCGGCGCGGGAAATCAGCATGTCGATGTGTGCCTCCGCGCTCTCCAGTTCCCCGGCCCACAGGAACACCGATATTCCCCAGATCAGGGCGATCGCCAGAGTCAGCGAGTGGTCCATGGCGGCGGCCTCTTCGACGGCCTGTCGAGCACGTTCCATGGCTTGGTCCGGATGGCCTTGCAGCCAAAGGTTCCTCGCCAGGATAGCCTTGGCCAGGATTTTGCCCTCGAAACCGAGATAGACCGTTGTGGTTCGCTGAGAGCGTGGCCCACGATCCAGCGCTGCCTCAAGCTCCGCGCGGGCTTCGGCCAGGTCACCACGAAGGTGAAGCGATATCCCCAGAATGGTATGCGCCAACGCAATCGCGACCGGATCCTCCAGGGTCGCGGCTATGGCTGAACAGCGTTTTGCAAACTGGAGGGCGGTCACGAAGTTGCCTGTCCGCAGGTGGAACATGTTGAGCGGACCCAGCAGGCGCACTTGATCCAACGTATCACCGCGTTCTTCGGCGATCGCCAGGCTTTTCTCCAGGGCGACGCGCGCCGCATCACGCCCTCCCCGCATGAACATCAGGGACACACCCAAGGCTGCCTGGAGATGCATCTCGTCAAGTCCGCCAAGAGCGGCATCGTCGAGAGCGAATATCGCGCGTTCTGACCAGCGATGACACTCCGGCAACAAGGACATCGCCAGGAAAACAGGCGCGGCAGCAGTGGCAAGTCCGATGCCGATATCGGCGTTTCCGCCCTCGCCGAAGCACCATTCCAGAGCGGCCCGCACATTGTTGATGGCGGCGAAGTGAGGAGCCCGCTCCTCGCCGGTCGCCAGACCTGGCCACTCGATACCTGTTTGCTCAAGCCATCTTCGATAGTAGGCGGCGTGGCGCACCGCCAGATCGGCGGCCTCGGCGTCATCTATGCTGATATCGAGGACGTAGGCGCGCGTGGTATCCAGGAGCCGATAGCGCATCATCGCTCCGAGCGGGCGCGTCGCTATGATCGACTTGGCAACAAGACTATCCATGGCATTAAGAACCGTCGATCTGTCGAGGGCAGCGCTTGTGACGACTTCCAAGACCGCATCGAGCGTGAAATGGCCAAGGAATACAGCGAGCCTGCGAAGCACTGCGCGCTCCAGGTCGGTAAGTAGCCCAAAGCTCCAATCCAGCGTGGCCTGCAGGGTCTTTTGACGCGGTGGCGCGGTCCGCGATCCCAGCCACAGCAAAGTCAGACGTTGATCGAGAAGCGCGGCGGTTTGTTGCAATCCATAAGACTCGACCCGCCGGGCCGCCAACTCGATTGCAAGCGCCACACCGTCAAGCTTTCGACAGATGCTTGCGACGATCAGGGCCTCCGCATCGCTGACATCCAAGCGCGCGCCACTTGCCACCGCGCGCTCCACGAACAGTTGAATGGCCGGGAACGTCTGGACAACCGCCGCCGTAAGCCTTGGGTCGTCTGGCGGACAGGCAAGGGCATCCAATCGGTAGATATGCTCGCCTTCGACCCGAAGCGCTTCGCGACTTGTTGCCAGAATGTGGACCTGCGACGCCGCGTCGATGATGCTTGCGGCCAGAGGCGCCACCGCATCGACGAGATGCTCGCAGGTGTCGAGGATCAAAAGCATCCGCTTGTTGCGCAGGTAGGCGATCAGACTGGGCGTCGCGTCACTCGATTGAACCGACAGCCCAAGCATGGAGGCGACGGCTGTCGTCACCAGGTCGGGATCGCCGAGCATTCCCAGGTCGACGAACAGCACAGCGCCCGCGAAGCCGTCAATGAGGTGATGTCCGACCGCGATCGCGACGGTGGTTTTGCCGACGCCGCCCGCGCCAACGATTGTGACGAAGCGCGACGCATTCAGTCGAGCCGACAGCTGAAGAACGTCGTCGTCCCGGCCAACCATTCGGCCCAAGCGGCTCGGAAGATTCGCGTGCGGAAAACTGGCGGCAGCTGCAGGCTCTTCATCGCGCGGACCGCCGATCTGCGAGACGGGCGCGATGAAGCAATAACCCCGCCCTGGTAGTGTCGCGATGTATCGTGCGCCGTCCTTTCCGTCACCCAGCGCCTTGCGGAGCCTGGTCATGTGAAACCGCAGGCTGCCTTCCTCGACTACGACATCGGGCCAAACCCGCGACATCAGATCCTTTTTGCCGACGATTTCATTCGGCGTGGAGATCAGGGCAATGAGAATGTCCAGTGCACGCGAGCCCAGCGCCAAGGGAGCGCCGTCTTTTGTGACGAGCCTTTCGCGCGCAACCAGATGGAAAGGACCGAACGACAGTCCGTCCTTGGCCTGACCTGCCACTATCGTCATGGCGCTTCTCTCGGAGCCGCCCGCCACCAAGCCGATAGTCTAAGTCAAGTACAACACCTGCACCATAGGCGAACGGTGGCAGGACCCCGCTGCCCGGAGCCACCAGCGCTGACAGCCACTAACAGGGGGCTCACAACACATAACGGGCGATTCTCGTCCTGCGGGCGTAAGTTTTCGGCAGCACCGAGCACCCCCCAGGAGAGACCCATGAATACGACCAAGACTCCCGAACTAATCGATCAGGACCGCCGCCTGGTTTTGAGCACGGCCGCAATGGGCATTGCCGCCGTAGGTACTGCCAGCCTGCTCCCATCGGTCGCCGCAGCCGCGGGCGATGCGATCCGGCCCTTCAAGGTCAGCTTTCCTCAGGAGGAAATCGACGAGCTTAGCCGACGCGTCGCCGCGACCCGCTGGCCGGACCAGGAGAATGTGGCTGACGACACCCAGGGCGTGCAGCTCGCCACAATGCAGAAGCTCGCGAAGTACTGGGCGACGGATTACGACTGGCGCAAGATGGAGACCCGGCTCCATGCCCTGCCGCAGTTCATCACCGAGATCGACGGGCTGGACATCCACTTCATCCATGTCCGCTCCAGGCATGAGAATGCATTGCCGGTAATTATCACGCATGGCTGGCCTGGCTCGATCATCGAGCAGTTGAAGGTCATCGAGCCGCTCACCAATCCAACCGCCAACGGCGGGAGCGAAGCGGACGCATTTCATGTGGTGATCCCCTCGCTGCCTGGTTACGGCTTCTCAGGCAAGCCGACCGCACCGGGATGGACACCTGTCCGCATCGCCAAAGCGTGGGCGATGCTGATGCAACGCCTCGGTTACACGAGATACGTCGCGCAGGGCGGCGACTGGGGCAACGCCGTGTCGGAGACGATGGCGCTGCAAGAGCCTCCGGGCTTGCTTGGCATCCACACCAACATGGCTGCCACCGTGCCCGCCGACATCTCGAAGGCGCTTGCCGCCGGCGGCCGGGCGCCCGCCGGCCTCTCGCCCGACGAGAAGCGCGCCTGGGACCAGCTCGACGATTTCTACAAGAACGGGCTGGGCTACGCGATCGAGATGAACAATCGCCCGCAGACGCTCTACGGCATCGTCGACTCGCCGGTTGGTCTCGCAGCCTGGATGCTCGACCACGACATCCGCAGCTACGAGCTGATCGCACGCGTCTTCGACGGGCAGCCGGAAGGGCTGACGAAGGACGATATCCTGGACAATGTCACGATGTACTGGCTGACCAACACGGCGATCTCCTCGGCGCGTCTTTACTGGGACAACGCGCACCACCCGACGGGAGGCTTCTTCGACCCCAGGGGCATCAAGATCCCGGTCGCTGTGAGCGCCTTCCCGGACGAGATCTACCAGGCGCCGGAGACCTGGGCTGAAAAGGCGTATCCGAAGCTTATCCATTACAACCGGCTCCCCAAGGGCGGCCATTTCGCAGCCTGGGAGCAGCCCGCGGCCTTCACCGCCGAACTCCGGACGGCATTTCGTCCGCTGCGCCAGCAAATCTGAACCCCTCACAGGGTTCCGCTTGCAGTCACACCTGCTCGACTGTCCAAGGCAACCCGATTGAACCCGGGACAAAGGAGAACGCCATGTCAGCAATCGCGCACTCTTCCGCATCGCACGAACCCATCACGAAGATGGCAGCCCCCGTCGAGGACCATGAAATCGTCGATTCAAGCTTTACGGCTATCATCAACGCGCCGATCGAGAAGATTGACATTCCCAACTGGTGCTTCGCGCTGTCCGAACATGAATATCAGGGGTGTTCGCCTGCCCACATAGCGGCGGGTTTCACGACGGCGCCGGATGGCAAGCGCATGTCGATCAATGTCGAGATCATCGGCGGCAGCCTGATGGTGCAACACTATGTCGAGACGCTTGGCCGCAAGGATCACCTCATCCTGGAGTCGGTTTCAGACCTCTTCACGCCTACGGGCCGCACCACGATCCATGTGCGTTGGGAGCTGAGCGTCAAGGCTATCGACAGTCGCCGATGTGAGTTTACCAACCACGTCCGGTCCTGGGCCACGAAGGAATTCATGGCCTTCTTCGAGCGCCAGGGCATCCCGTTCGAGGTGCTTCGGTCACAGCGCCAGCCCATGTCGATCGCTCACAACAAGGGCGAGACGCCGCTTTTTGCGGCCAGCATCGAACGAGCCGCGCTCAGGAACTGAGCGGCAGCATCTTTCTTGTGATGTAGCCGCTCCATGGAGGAGGCACAATGACGAGGCACGCACATGACCGGGAGGTCACCGCACTTTTGGTGATCGATCCGTACAACGACTTCATTTCCGATGGGGGCAAGATATGGCCCCGCATCCGGGCTGTCGCAGAGGCGAACGGCTGCGTGCCTCACATGCTGCAAGTCCTGAATGCCGCGCGTCAAGCTAAGCTTCGCGTCTTCTATGCAATGCATCATCGATACCGTCCGGGCGACTATGAGACATGGACTTACGTCGCGCCCGTCCAGAAGAGAGCATGGAAGAGCAAGAGCTTTGAATACGGCACCTGGGGCGGCGAGATTCGGTCCGAGTTCGAGCCCAAGCCAGGCGAAACTGTCGCGACCGAACATTGGTGTTCCAGTGGGTTCGCCAATACGGATCTGGATCTGCAGCTGAAAAGGCACGGAATCCAGAAACTCATTGTCATCGGACTGATCGCACACACCTGCGTCGAAGCGACCGTTCGCTTCGCCGCCGAGCTCGGCTACGACGTAACCATGGTGAGGGACGCGACGGCAGACTACTCGGATGAGGAGATGCACGCGGCTCTCGACATCAACATGCCGAACTACGCCAGCGCGATTGTCACGACAGACCAAATCATCGACTCGATTTCTGCCGTCCAGACCTCGGCCGCCGAGGCGTAGGTGATGATCGATCTCACACGCGAGGGAATGGCCAACCGTGCGCATCTCACTCTGCACTCCGGCGGACCGTTTCCGTGCGCTCGACGCGTCAAAATACGTCGAAGAGAACTTGGCTCTGGCCGACATGCAGCAGAGAGATCCAGAACAGGCTCGGTCATTACGTGGCAACGATCGGGCAGGACCAGGTCCCACCCAACTGGAAAGAAAACGACCATGTCAGACATCGCAACGGCCCGTCAGGGCGAAAAGACCTCCGACACCGCAAGCGCACGTCCCGTCGACCTGAAGTTCGAGGTTGTCGTTATTCCGGTCGCAGACGTCGACCGCTCCAAGCAGTTCTACGAGGGCCTCGGCTGGCGGCTCGATGCCGACTTCGCGGTCGGCGACATGTTCCGGGTTGTGCAGTTCACGCCTCCGGGCTCGCCTGGCTCGATCCACTTCGGCAAGGCTGTCACCTCGGCCGCGCCGGGGTCGACACAGGGTCTCTATCTCATCGTGTCCGACATCGTAGCGGCGCGCGCCGAGCTCATCGCTCACGGTGCAGATGTGAGCGAAGTGTTCCACCGTGCCGGTCCGGGACAGCCTGCTGTCAATGGTCGGGACCCGGAGGGACGCAGCTACGTCTCCTTTGCAACGTTCAGCGATCCCGACGGGAACGGCTGGCTGCTCCAGGAGATCACCACCCGGTTTCCGGGCCGGATCGACTCGAAGGCGACGAGCTTCGCCTCCGAGGGCGACCTGGCCGCCGCAATGCGGCGCGCGTCGGTCGCCCACGGAGAGCACGAGAAGCGGACCGGCGGCCAGCGTGACGAGAACTGGCCGGACTGGTACGCCGAATACATAGTGGCCGAGCAGTCTGGCGAGGAACTGCCGCAGTAGGAAGAGCTTCCAGACGGCGGCACACTGGCGCCGTATTCGTTCGCGGCCTGCGGAGATCGTGGCGACCTGACGGCCTTTATCGGAGGAAATCATGAGTACCGCAGCCATCCCCACTCAGCGCGAACCTGACCTTCTTGGCCAGACCGTCGTCGTCATCGGCGGTAGCGCCGGCATCGGTCTGGAGACCGCCCGGCGTGCCCGCGCCGAAGGCGCCCGCGTCATCCTCACCGGACGCAATCGCGACCGCCTCGATCAAGCAGCGTGTGAGATTAGCGCTGAGGGCACCGCCGCCTTCGACGCCAATGATGCGACCCAGCTGAAGTCGTTCTTTCAAGATCTGCCGGACTTGATCGACCATGTGATGGTTACTGCCGGCGCTCCCCATTATCGCTCTCCCCTCGAAATTCCTCCCGAGGAGGCACGACACGATCTCACGGACCACCTATTGCTCGCGCTCAATGTGGCACGCAGCGCCGCTGGCAAGGTCGGGTCGGCCGGCTCACTGATATTCATGGGCGGCACGGGCGCACGCCGCCCAAAACCAGGCCTCGCGATCGTCTCGACGGTTACCGTCGCGTTCCCCGCGCTCATCGCCAATCTCGCGCTCGAGCTCGCGCCGATACGCGTCAACCTGATCGCCGCAGGCTTCGTCGACACGCCACTGTCGGCGTCGCTGCTCGGCGACAACCTCGACAAGCGGCGCGATGAACTGCGCGCGACGCTGCCAATCCGACGTGTCGTCGGACCGGCTGATGTCGCCGCGCTCGCCGTTCACATCATGAGCAACACGGCGCTGACGGGCGCGACATACGACCTCGACGGCGGCCAGCAGCTCGTCTCGTGACTACGCAGGAACAAAGCACATTGCCTCATCACAAAGAGACATCACTATGAACACGATCAGTGTTTGCGACAAAATCGATGAGCGCCGCCGTCGCCTGATCGGTGCAGCCGCAATGGGCATGACGCTTGCCGAACTCGGCATGACCGCGACAGCGAAGGCGGCGCCCATTGGAGTCGACCAGACGACGGCGTCTGCGATGCACACGGCAAAGAACTCGTTCGGCGAACCCAGGCAGATCGATGCCGGTGTCCTTAATGTCGGCTATGCAGAGGCCGGCCCTGCCGACGGTCCGCCCGTTATCCTTCTCCATGGCTGGCCTTACGACATCCACACATATGTCGACGTTGCGCCCATTCTGGCGGCGAAAGGCCGCCGCGTGATCGTGCCCTACCTGCGCGGATACGGCACGACGCGGTTCCTGTCGGACGAGACGATGCGCAATGGTCAGCAGTCGGCCATCGCTGCCGACATCGTCGCGCTGATGGATGCGCTGGGTATCGAGAAGGCGACGATTGCCGGCTGCGACTGGGGCGCTCGGACGGCGAACATCATCGCCGTCCTGTGGCCGGAACGCTGCAAGGCGATGGTCTCGGTGAGCGGCTATCTCATCGGCAACCAGCAAGCCGGCAAACTGCCGCTGCCGCCGAAGGCCGAGCTGCAATGGTGGTACCAATATTACTTCGCTACCGATCGCGGCCGTGTCGGCTACGAGAAATATACGCGCGATTTCGCCAGGCTGATTTGGCAGCTCGCCTCGCCGCAATGGAATTTCGATGAGCCCACGTTCGAGCGGAGTGCTGCGGCCTTCGACAATCCGGATCACGTCGCGATCGTCATCCACAATTATCGCTGGCGGCTCGGCCTGGCAGAAGGCGAGGTGCAATATGATCCACTGGAGCAGCGGCTTGCTCAGGCACCCGTCATCTCCGTGCCCACGATGACGCTCGAGGGCGACGCCAATGGCGCGCCGCATCCGGACGCCAGCGCTTACGCCAAGATGTTTTCAGGCAGATATAGCCACCGGGTAGTCATGGGCGGCATTGGACACAACCTACCTCAGGAAGCACCACAGGCCTTTGCCGACGCCGTTGTCGAGGTCGACGCGTGATCGAGTTCGCGGCGCCGCCCCTCCGGCAGGTACGACAACCACCAAAAGAATGCCTATGAACCCGATCGCAAGGGTTGTTTACACGGCCAGGACCGCAACCACAGGTGGCCGCGAGAATGGCGCCTCGCGCAGCTCTGATGGCCTTCTGGACATCAGGCTTTCCATACCCGGATCGGCGCGCATCGGCACCAACCCGGAGCAACTGCTTGCAGCCGGCTGGTCGGCCAGCTTCGCAAGCGCGGTTGCGTCTGTGGCTCACGAACAAAAAATTATGCTGCCGGCCGGAGTGAGAATCGATGCCGAGGTTGATCTAAATCTCGGGGACGACGGCTACTCTCTCAGCACTCGGCTCAACGTCAGCCTGCCTGGCGTGGAGTACAATACCGCACGAGCCCTGATCGACGAGGCGCACGACATTTGTCCGTACTCGAAAGCGACGCGCGGCAACGTGCAAATTGCGATCAACCTGCTCTGAGTGGATTGCATCGATCGTTGAAGCAATTGGCATGGCCAGGGTTACATTTTGGATCATTCCTTCGCGCCAAGGTCTACAAAAACCTGCCACGGCATCGCACCTGTCAGAGCGCATCCAGCACAAATACGGTCAGGATGACAGGAGGGGTATCCCTCCGATCACCGTGATAATCCCTTCTGAGCGCGAAATGTCCGCTCCGGGGTCATGAGCTGTCACTGGTGGCGTCTGCACACAGGTGCGGCAAAGTCCGCCTCAACGTAAGCATCAAATCCAAAGGCGGGCACCGGCACGGGCAAGCCGACGCTCGGCAAAACCAGCAGGAGCCGTGAGCAATCCCGCCTGTGCTTCCGTCAGCTCAGAAGATCGAGTCTGTGATCGCCTTGACCGGGCCGAGCAGGATCGATCCTTCCGGCACGCCGGCGTCGATCGGGATGGCTTTGCGGTTTGCTGTCGCCACCATCGGCTGGCCGATATCGGCCGTCACCACGACCGGGGTCTTGTTCGGCACTCGGTCGTAGAGATCGATAATGTCCTGGTTCATCAGGCGAACACAGCCCGACGACACCGATTTGCCGATCGACCGCCATTCCGGCGAACCGTGCAAGCGGTAGAGCGTGTCCTGGTTGCCCTGGAAGAGATAGAGCGCCCGCGCGCCAAGCGGGTTCTTGAGCCCACCGGGCATGCCGCCATTGTCGGCGCTGTACGGTCTTAGTTCGGGCTGGCGGGCGATCATTTCGTCCGGCGGCGTCCATTTCGGCCATTTCTGCTTCCATTGGACCACCGCATCGCCCGACCATTCGAAGCCGGCGCGGCCGAGGCCGACGCCATAGCGGATCGCCTGGCCGCCCGGGCGCACCAGATAGAGGAAGTGATTGGTGGTGTCGACGACGATGGTGCCCGGCTGCTGCCCGGTCGGATCGTCAACGATCTGGCGCAGGAACTGCGGGTCGATCTTGTCGACCGGTATGGCCGGCAGCTCGAAGCCGCCATCCGACATCGGCCCATACATCGTCACATAGTCGCCAAGCGCCGGCTCGACATAGGTCGGCGGCGGCGGCTCGACCGGCTGTTGCGACAGCGTGGTGCAACTGGAGACCGCGACCGAGGCGGCGCCAAGGGCTGCTGCGTTGAGGAAACCGCGACGGCTCAGGCGCAGAGAGGACGATGGGGGTGTGAACATGATTGCCTTTTTTAAGTCTCAAATCGCAACAAAGCATGAATGCGCCCGGTTGCGCGCGGTTGCCCGAGCAATGCCCGGCGCGATAGGCGGTTCCAATTCTGGCCGCAGGGTGGACAAACAAAGGCAAAGCTGTGACTGGATCGTCACTGTTGCGCCGACGCAACATTCCGGTGTCACCCCCCGGCGACCAGACCTTCAAGGGACGGCAGGATCAGGGCCGGTGGAAAATCCCGGTATTCCTCTGGCTGATTGGCGCGGTTGATCCACACCGTCCTGAAGCCGAATTTGGTGGCGCCGGCGACGTCCCAGCGGTTGGATGACTGGAAAGAGACAGCGCCCGGATAGAGGCGCCAGCCCGTGGTGACCATGTCGTAGACCGACGGATCGGTCTTGAAGCGCTTGACGCTGTCGACGGAATAGATGTCGTCCAGGACCTGGTCGAGCGCGGCGGATTTGACGGCCGCTTCCAGCATCTCAGGCGAACCGTTGGACAGGATCGCCAGCCTTGCCCCCGATGCCTTGAGCGCCTTGAGCACGGCCGGTACCTCCGGATAGCAGTCCAGCCGCCAATAGGCCTCGAGCAGCTTCGCCCTCAGCCCGGCATCGGCGGATGGAACCTTGCGCAGGGCGAAGTCGAGGGCCTGCTCGGTGAGCTGCCAGAAATCGGCATAGGCCCCCATCAGCGTCCTGACCCAGGAATATTCCAGCTGCTTGGCGCGCCAGATATCGGACAGCAACTGGCCGTCCGGCCCGATCTGGTCGGCGTGACGGCGCACGGCCGCATGCACGTCGAACAGCGTGCCATAGGCGTCGAAAACGTAAGCCGCGAACTGCATTCGACAGTTTTGAGGCCGCGTAAGGCAAGGCGCAAGCGCTGATTGCAGTCCGCCAGCCCGCTGGCCTCAACAAATCTCAGCCAAGCCGGTTGGCGGCCGCCAAAGCATCTTCCAATGCGCCGCAACAAGCATCGAACGGAACCTGGCAATGACACTGGCGACTGCGGCGCAATCCGCGACATGGACCTTCGTCGACGGCGACTGGTACGAGGGCAATGTTGCCATTCTAGGGCCGCGCAGTCACGCCATGTGGCTCGGCACCAGCGTGTTCGACGGCGCCCGCTGGTTCGAGGGCGTCGCTCCCGATCTCGATCGCCATGCGGCAAGGGTAAACGCCTCGGCGATCGCGCTCGGCCTGAAGCCGACGATGAGCACCGACAGGATCGTCGGCCTGACCTGGGACGGGCTGAAGAAGTTCGACGGCAAGACGGCGGTCTATATCAGGCCGATGTATTGGGCCGAGCATGGCGGCTATATGGGCGTGCCGGCCGACCCGGCCTCGACGCGTTTCTGCCTTTGCCTCTATGAATCGCCGATGATCTCGCCGGCGGGGTTTTCGGTGACGGTGTCGCCGTTCCGGCGCCCGACCATCGAAACCATGCCGACCAATGCCAAGGCCGGCTGCCTTTATCCCAACAACGGCCGGGCCATCCTCGAAGCCAAGATGCGCGGCTTCGACAATGCGCTCGTGCTCGACATGCTGGGCAATGTCGCCGAGACCGGCACGTCGAATATTTTTCTGGTCAAGGACGGCCATGTCCTGACGCCGGCGCCGAACGGCACCTTCCTTTCCGGCATCACCCGCGCGCGCACCATGGCCCTGCTTGGCGAATACGGGTTCACGACGACAGAAAAGACGCTGTCGATCCGCGATTTCCTGGAGGCGGACGAAATCTTCTCGACCGGAAACCACTCGAAAGTGGTGCCGGTCACCCGTATCGAGGATCGCAATCTGCAGCCCGGACCGGTGGCCAAGAAGGCGCGCGAACTCTATTGGGAATGGGCGCATTCGACTTCGCCCGGCTGACCCGCTAAAAAGCGGCCGGCGCTTCGTTTCCGGAGTTGTTCCAGACCAATCCAGTCCTATGTTAGTCCGGTATCGACACCGGATTTTTCCACGAGGGAGTACGACCGATGGCTTTTGAATTGCCCGCCTTGCCCTATGATTACGAGGCTTTGCAGCCTTATATGTCCAAGGAAACGCTGGAATATCATCACGACAAGCACCACAAGGCCTATGTCGACAACGGCAACAAGCTGGCCGCCGAGGCGGGCATGGGCGATTTGTCGGTCGAAGAGGCCGTCAAACAGTCCTTCGGCAAGAATGCGGGCCTCTTCAACAATGCCGCCCAGCACTACAATCACATCCATTTCTGGAAATGGATGAAGAAGGGCGGCGGCGGCAACAAGCTGCCCGGCGCATTGCAAAAGGCGGTCGACAGCGACCTTGGCGGCTACGACAAGTTCAAGGCCGACTTCATCGCCGCCGGCACCACCCAGTTCGGTTCGGGCTGGGCCTGGGTCTCGGTCAAGGACGGCAAGCTGGCTATCTCGAAGACGCCGAATGGCGAGAACCCGCTCGTCCATGGCGCGACGCCGATCCTCGGCGTCGATGTCTGGGAACACTCCTACTACATCGACTATCGCAACGCCCGGCCGAAATATCTCGAAGCCTTCGTCGACAGTCTCATCAACTGGGACTATGTGCTCGAGCTCTACGAAAAGGCCTGATCCGTTCCAGAAAAGCCCCGGCAGAACCGGGGCTTTTCTTTTTCAGCATCAGAACGACAGCTGCAAAAATTTCACGCAAGCGTGAGGCGAAGCGTCGGAATTTTTAGGCCATCCTTGCCGTTTGTCATCGGGGTGGGACCGCATCCTGAATTTGCCTTCAACATGGAGCCAAGTGAATGAGAAAGCTTATCCTCGCCATCTCGATGCTCGCCTTCGCTGGTTCGGCGGCATTTGCCGACCCGGTAGCCGACCGGCAGGCCCTGATGAAGGAACGTGGCAAGATCGCCGCCGGCTTGTCGAAAGTGGTCAAGGGCGAGACGCCCTACGACGCAGCTTCGGTGCTGACGGCGTTGCAGGCACTGCAGGTCAATGCCGAGAAATTCCATGCCGGCGTCGACACGCTTTTCCCGGCCGGCAGCGACACCGGCGACACCACGGCGTCCCCAAAAATCTGGCAGGACATGGCCGGCTTCAAGACGGCTGAAG
This sequence comes from Mesorhizobium sp. M0207, assembly GCF_040321995.1. NCBI lineage: Bacteria > Pseudomonadati > Pseudomonadota > Alphaproteobacteria > Hyphomicrobiales > Phyllobacteriaceae > Mesorhizobium > Mesorhizobium sp. M0207. The sequence continues at coordinate 15,358 of NZ_JAMYSQ010000019.1, read as the reverse complement.
GCAAGTACCTCGCCGACGTCAAGGCGGCGGTCGCCGCAGCACCTGCGGATGCCGACGCGTTGAAGGCGCAGTTCAACACCATTGGCGGCGGCTGCGGCAACTGCCATCAAAACTACCGGGTAAAAAAAGGCTGATAGCGGGCAATGCGCTTGCTGAAGAAATTTGTCGGCGCCGCCCTCGTTCTGGGCGGCGCGGCCGCGATTGCCGGCTGGTTGCTGTCGGCTCCGGTCAGGGTCGATGCCGCAACGCTGGCTGAGCTTGGTCCCGGCGACGCCGCCAGGGGCAAGCGCATCTTCTACGCCGGCGGCTGCACATCCTGTCATGCCAAGCCCGGCTCGCAAGGCGACGCCCGCCTTCGGCTGGTCGGCGGCCTTGAGCTCAAGACGCCGTTCGGCAGCTTCGTGCCGCCGAACATATCGCAGGATACCAGGGACGGCATCGGCGCCTGGTCGGTCGAGGATCTTGCCAACGCCATGCTGAAGGGCGTGTCGCCGTCGGGCGAGCATCTCTATCCGGCATTTCCCTATGCTTCCTACGCGCGCATGAAGCCGGCCGACATTGCCGATCTCTATGCATTCCTGAAGACGTTACCCGCGGTCGCCGGCAAGGCGCCCGCCAATTCGCTGGCATTTCCCTTCAACGTCCGACGCGGTCTTGGCTTGTGGAAGCTGCTCTATTTGAGTGACCAGCCGGTCGTTTCCTTTCCCGACGGCACACCGGATCCGGTGTTGACAGGCCGCTATCTGGTCGAAGGCCCCGGCCATTGCGGCGAATGCCACACGCCGCGGGATCTTGCCGGCGGCACCAGCAAGAGCCAATGGCTGGCAGGTGCGGCCGCCGCCGAAGGCAGCGGCATCGTGCCGAACATCACGTCGGGCGAGGGCGGCATCGCGGACTGGTCCGAGGCCGACGTCGCCAACTATCTCGAAACCGGCTTCACGCCGGATTTCGATACGGTCGGCGGCGCTATGGTCGACGTGCAGCGGAACATGGCCGTGCTGACCCCGGAGGACCGCTCGGCGATCGCCGCCTACCTGAAAGCCGTGCCGCCGCATCCCAACGGCTATCCGGCGCGCAAGAAGCCGGCGAGCTGACAGCTGTTGCGTCAGCGGTCGCCGAGAAAGTCGAAGCCGGTTTCGAAGAAGTGATTGTAGTCGCAGGTCATTTCCTCGCCGGGCGCAATGTCGCGCAAGGCATAGGTCTCCTCCGGCTGCGAGACGTCGCAATTCGGGTCGTCGGCATGGTTCATGTAGCGCGCATCATCGGCCTCGAAGACGATGTAGTTCGGGTCGCGCCGGTCCGGATAGGCGTAGCGGTCGAGATAGGTTTTGACCGGCCCGGTTTCCCGCTCATAGGTCTCCACCTCGATGCGCCGGTCGTATTTCGGGTCGAGCTTCCAGACCAGCGTGCCGCGGGCAATGTGGTTCTTGGCAAAGACGCCGATGCCCTGGATGGGCGATTTGTCGAGATAGACATCGACGAGCAACATGGCAGATCCCTGGATGATTGAGTGTTGGCGGCGACCGTGAAAAGGCCGCGCACTGGGTAGCGCGCGGCCTTTGCAATTGCGAGCGGAAAATCAACTGTGCCTGCCTAGTATCCGAAGCCTCATACGGCGTCGCTTGTCGAGACCCTAGCGCTGTTGCAGCGCCAGCCGGATGCCCAAGGCGCAATAGATACCGCCGACAGCCTTGCCTTGCCATCTCAGCACCGTCGGGTTTCGGCGCAGGAATGCACCGAGGCCGCCCGCACCCACGGCGAAAACCACCGTGCTGACGAGGCCCAACAGAACAAAGATGACGCCCAATATCGCCAGTTGAAGCATCACCGATCCGTTTTCAGGCCGCACGAACTGCGGAAGAAATGCGAGGAAGAAAAGCGCGGTCTTGGGATTGAGAACCTCGGTCAAAACAGCCTGCCGAAATGCTTTGGAAGCGGGGATCGCAAGTGCGCCGGCGGCCGGATAGGCCGGCGTTTTCTCGATGATCGCGCGAATGCCGAGATAAATGAGGTAGGCTGCGCCGATGTACTTCACTATGCTGAAAAGCGCCGCCGACGTGGCAATGATCGCCGAAATGCCGACGATCGCCATGAAGGTGTGAACCACGTCGCCGGCCGCGATCCCGGCGCCGGTCGCAATGCCCACCCTGGTTCCGGAACTGGTTGCCCGCGCCACCGTCAGAAGAGTGGCGGGACCCGGGATGAAGACAAAGCCAAGCACAACCGCGACATAAGCTATCAACGTGGCGAGATCGATCATCGGTGGGCTCCGCAACTCTCACCGCCAATGAAGCCACGTCGCGGAACGGAAGGCAATGACCGCTCATCCGCCGATGTTCACGCCGCAAGCTCGGCCTTGCCTGTCACCTTGAGCGCGAAGGCGTAGGTGAAGGCGATTTCCCCCAGCCTGGAGAACCGGCCGGAGGCACCGGCATGGCCTGAATCCATGTTGATCTTGAATAGCACCGGATTCCCACCTGTCTTGCGGTCGCGCAACCGCGCCACCCATTTGGCCGGCTCCCAATAAGTGACGCGCGGGTCGGTCAGGCCGGCCAGCGCCAGGATCGGCGGATAGTCGAGTGCGGCGACATTGTCGTAGGGTGAATAGGCGGCGATGGTCCGGTAATCCTCCGCCGAAGCGATCGGATTGCCCCATTCCGGCCATTCCGGCGGCGTCAGCGGCAAGCTGGCGTCGAGCATGGTGGAGAGCACGTCGACGAAGGGAACCTCGGCGACGACGGCGCCGAAGCATTGCGGCGCCATGTTGGCGACCGTGCCCATCAGCATGCCGCCGGCGGAACCGCCTTGCGCGACAATGCGGTCATGCTGTGTATAGCGCTCGGCGACGAGATGCTGGGCGACCGCGATGAAATCGGTGAACGTATTCATCTTGTTCGCCCGCTTGCCGTCGTCGTACCAGCCATAGCCCTTGTCCTTGCCGCCGCGAACATGGGCTATCGCGTAGACAAAGCCGCGGTCGACCAGCGAAAACAGATTGGTGTTGAACGCGGACGGGACGGTGATGCCGTAGGAGCCGTAGCCGTAAAGCAGGCAAGGTGCGGACCCGTCGAGCGGCGTGTCGCGGTGATGGAGGAGCGAGATCGGCACCAGTTCGCCGTCGGCGGCAGGCGCCATCAGCCGGCGCGTGACGTAGTGCTCCGGGTTGTGGCCGGACGGCACTTCCTGGGTCTTGAGCAGCATCCGCTCGCGGGTGCGCATGTTGTAATCGAAGACCTGCGCCGGGGTCGTCATCGACGAATAGGAAAAGCGCATGATCTCGGTGTCGTATTCGTAGGAGCCGGACAGGCCGAGCGAGAAGGCTTCCTCGTCGAAGGAGATCAGGTGCTCCTCGCCGCTCTTGCGGTCGCGTACGACGATGCGCGGCAGGCCTTCCTTGCGCTCGAGCCGGACCATGTGGTCCTTGAAGCCGATCACCGAAAGGATCAACCGGCCCGCTTCGTGCGGCACCAGTTCCTGCCAGTTGGCGCGCACCGGATCGTGGGCCGGCGCCGTCATGATCTTGAAGTCCTTGGCGCCGTCGGCATTGGTGAGGATGAAGAAGATGTCGCCGCCTTCCTCGAGTTCGTACTGCAGGCCGGTCTGGCGCGCCGCAACCAGCTTCGGCTCTGCGAACGGATCGTTGGCGCTCATGATGCGGTATTCCGAGGTCTCATGATCGTTGATGCCGATCATGATCCACTCGTTGGAGCGCGTGCCACCGACATCCATGAAGAAGCCGGGATCGGTCTCCTCGTAGATCAGCCGGTCGTTTTCAGGACCGTCGCCAAGCGCATGGAACAGCACTTTGGAAGGACGGTGGTTGGGGTCGAGGCGGGTGTAGAAAAAACCGTCATTGCCGGCATCCCACACACCGCCGCCGCCGGTGTCCGGGACCCTGTCCGCCAGATCGTTGCCGCCGGCCAGATCGCGGACGCGCAGCGTGTAGAATTCGGAACCCTTGTCGTCGAAGGCCCAGAGCAGCTTGCAGTGGTCGTGCGAATGATCGACGCCGCCCAGGCGGAAATAGGGCTTGCCCTCGGCCTCGGCATCGCCGTCGAGCAATATCTGCTTGTCGCCGCCGTCACGCGCCGTGCGGAAATAACGCGGCTGCTGGCCGCCAAGCTTGAAGGAGGAGCCGTAGGCGTAAGGTCCGTCCTTCATCGGCACGGAAGAATCGTCTTCCTTGATGCGTCCCTTCATTTCCGCGAAAAGCTGCTTCTGCAATTGGACCGTATCGGCCATCAGCGCCGCCTGATAAGCATTCTCGGCCTCGAGGTGGGCGCGGATTTGGCCGTCGAGCAGGGACGGATCCCTGAACATCTCTTGCCAATTGGCGGCCCTCAGCCAGGCATAATCGTCCGTCCGCGTTATGCCGTGATGCGTGTCGAAGATCGGTCGCTTCTCCGGCTGCGGCGGCGTGGCGGTCGGAAACACTGGGGTTCTGGTCATTGCGTCTCGCTGTGGAAGCTACTTGAATGGCGAATGAACACGCCGAGCAGCGCGGGTTCAAGGGCTATGATCTATTGTCGTGGTGGCTCGAGAGGACGGGCTGGAGGAACGGATAACGAATATTTCTTCTCGGACTGCCGCGGTTCTCGCCGTCGCTGCGATGACCCTGCCAGTGCCGGTCAATCTCATGCAACTGCCTTCGCGGCTTGGCAAGTGGCCGATATGGCTGGGTCTACGGAAATACATTACCCCATTTCAATGACACAGCGCACCGCTCCGGCGACGGCTCGCGAGCAACAGTAACGCTTCGCAACCTATGATTTTACTGAATCCACCGATCATCCAGGCTGTAATGCCGCCGGCAGGGTCAAGCATCGAACTCTATTTACCTGCTGCCGTTTGTGTAATGGCTGCTTGCCGCCGCGTCAGTCGATGCTGGTCTGACCAGAAAAAACGGCAAGGTTACACTTTGCACGAAAGAGTGAAGCTGAATGAGGAATATTTGACTTGTATCGCTGAATAGACCGCAAGAAGCGAATTGACTTACTTGGCGCTCAGGCTCATTAAGATGCCGCGACGCGAATCGCGGAGGCTTTTTCCTGCACAAGTTCGCGCGATGCCCTGCCTGCCAAAAATAGGGCGTAGACAGAAACAATTCTCGTTGGGACCTGAACGCCATGGATATTACCGAAACACCTTCCAGAAACAGTGACGCGCTGATCGAGCTCACCGCCGATGTGGTGGCTGCCTATGTCAGCAACAATCCCGTACCGGTCGGCGAACTGCCGAACCTTATCGCCGATGTCCATGCCGCTCTCGGGCGTGTCGGCGGGGCCGCCGAGCAGCCGCCTGCCGACAAGCAGAAGCCGGCGGTAAATCCGAAGCGGTCGGTACATGACGACTACATCATCTGTCTCGAAGACGGCAAGAAGTTCAAGTCGCTCAAGCGTCACTTGATGACCCACTATGATCTCACGCCCGACCAGTATCGCGAAAAGTGGAACCTGGACCCGAGCTATCCGATGGTTGCGCCCAATTACGCGGCCGCCCGTTCGCAGCTCGCCAAGAAGATGGGTCTCGGCCGCAAGCGCAAGGGACGCTGACAAGCGGCTCTTCCGGTTTGATACTCAAACGGCGCCTGCGGGCGCCGTTTTGTATTATGGGGTCAAGGTCGAACCCGCCATGCCCGCCAGCAACTGCCGTGCGGTCAGGCGGTCTGCTTCAACGCTGCCTCGGCGTCACGCTTGATGCGCTTGACCATCGAGCGGAGACCATTGGCGCGCTGCGGCGACAGGTGCTCGTCAAGTCCGAGCGCCTTTAGCGTTGCCTCGGCGTCGGTCCTCTGGATTTCACTGGCCGGCCGTCCCGAAAACAGCGCCAGCATGATGGCGACCAGGCCGCGCACGATATGCGCGTCGGAATCGCCCTTGAAGGTGATAACGGGGTCGACACCCCCGCCTTGCTCGGTAGTCAGCCAGACCTGGCTGACGCAGCCCGGCACCTTGTTGGCTTGTATGCGTTGCTCATCGGGAAACGGCGGCAGCGCTTCACCCAGTTCAATCACATAGCGATAGCGGTCTTCCCACTCGTCGAGCAGGGAAAAGTCGTCGCGGATGGTCTGGATCGTCGTCGTCATGCTCCCGGATATAGTGATCCGGCGCTGCCGCGTCACGGAAAAAGAGGAGAAACGCCGCAGGCGCCGGGCATGGGGAGCCTTGCGGTCCGGCGATGAATTCGGCCGAAACAGTCTCAGTTCTTCGCCGGCAAGTGCAGTTTCGCCGGCAGATCGACTTTCGCCGGCAAGACGATTTCCCCGGGCACGCTGCCGGTAGTCGTCACTGTATCGGGTTCAGCGGCCTTGTCGTCCAGCATGGCAGCCGCGATCTTGGCGGTCTCCTTTGCCCGGGCGGTGATGGTATGCATTGCCGATTTGCCGGTCTCGCACACGTCCGGCTTGCGCTCGCAGATGCCAGCGATATCGCCGACGGCTTCGCGCGCCGCAAACAGCGCCTGGAGCGGCCCGACGCTTTCGCGGCCCGCATCATCGGCGCCGACACCCAGCGGCAGCGCCAGAAGCACCAGCGAAAACCAGAAAGCAGCTCTTATCAGAAAGCCCATCTGTCTGTCCTTTATGACGGTCATGCCTCCGAACCGCACGACCCTTGTACCGCGATACTGACACAGACGCGCAAAGGACGGCTTGTCCCGAAAGCAACAGTTTTCCTCAAATTTTAGGCAGATTCGAAACGAAGCGTTTTGAAGTTCATTTGCCTCGAACGGTTCAGATTTTATTCAGCAAATAATAACTATCCAACCTATTGTTTTTCATGATCATTTTCTTAATCGGCGACAGGTTGATGCCATTGGTCGCAGGTGCAGGCGCGGGCGGTGTGGATAACGCTCCGTTTACTATGGCGACAATTGCCCCGGTTTTTCCCCGCCGGTATCCCGATATTTGCAGCCAGCCGGGGGACGATCAGCCCAGCCTTATCCATTCCTTAAACGCTGGATGCGAGTTTCGGATCGACAAAAGCCGCCTGCAAAAGCAGGGCCTTTCACGACCGGGTGCGTTGAGTTGAGTGCGATCAAGGCCAGATACGCCGAGTTGCCGGGCGCGATAGCCGCCGGTTGCGAACGGATGGTTCATCCGTCCGTACTCGGCCAGAGCGATCGTCGCCGCCACAGCCGGTTCATTGGCGTCATGCTGGCGGCGCCTTTCTTCAGCGCGGGTGCAGCGGTGACGCTGGTCACGTCGGGAATGGGCGCGGCCGTGACTGTGGCTGCGATCTTTGCGGCGTTCGGCCTTTGCTGGTTCGCCGCCCTGCTGGTGGCTGCCTCGGGCAAGATGACCCTGGCCGGCCAACTCGCCTTGGTCGTCGGCAGCGTTGCCCTCGGTGCCCTTATCGCTGCCGCCGGCGGTGTGGCCTCGCCGGTTGCCTTGCTCGCAGTGGCGCTGCCGTTTGAAGCGTGGTGGATCGGCCAATCGCGCCGTGCCGTGGTCTGGGGCGCCATATCGGCCTTTGTCGCAGTCTTGCTGCAGCCTTTAGCCGGTTCAGTCTTGCCGCTCGCCCACCAGACCGAAATCGCCGCATGGCACTGGCTGGTACCACTGGCCTGGGCACTCACGCTCATTCCGCGTATCGCTCCGCTTCGCGGCGCCGCCAACGCACAGCTCGATCCGGCCGGCAGCCACCGGCTCGAAGACCTGATCGACGCCGTCGTGCTGCGAATCGCTGCGCATGGTGAGGTTCTGGACGTCTCGGCTAAGGCACGCACTATGCTGAGGCTGCCGCCGGAGCTGCTTTTCGGCACCGGACTTTTCGATCGCATCCATCTGTCCGACCGCGTCCCGTATCTCAGTGCGCTGGCCGATATGCGCGATGGCGCCCTGTCGCGCCGGCTCGACCTTCGCGTCCGGCTGCCGCAGAGCAGCGGCGTGACGGCCGACAATTACCGGCCGTTCTCGCTCGAGATGATGCGCGCGCCGGGGCAGGAGACTGTCTTCACGCTTCTTCTGCGCGAGAACGACGAACTGGCCGGACTGCGCCAGGAGCTTGCCGCTGCCAATGAGGCGGCTGCCTCCGCCGAGGTGGCGAAAGGACGCTTCCTTGCCGTCGTCAGCCATGAGTTGCGCACCCCGCTCAATGCCATCATCGGTTTTTCCGACATGTTGCTGCACGAGATGTTCGGCAGCTTCAAGGATCCTCGCCAGAAGGAATATGTCGGCTTGGTCAGGGATTCGGGCCAGCACCTGCTTGCCGTCGTCACCTCGATACTCGACGTATCGCGGATCGAATCGGGCGCTTACGCGACCGAACCGGAACCGTTCCGCTTCCGCGAAGCGGTCGAGATGTGCCAATCGATGATGCGCCTGCAAGCCGAGGCAAAGGCTATCGATCTGCAGGCCCAGATCGCGCCGGACGCAGGCGAAATAAATGCCGACCGTCGCGCCGTGCAGCAGATCCTGATCAATCTCGTCTCCAACGCGATCAAGTTCACGCCCGAAGGCGGCAATGTCGTCATCGGCGCCAAGCGCATCGGCTCGCGGCTGCATTTCTGGGTCCGGGACACCGGCATCGGCATCGCCGAGGAAGATTTCGCCAATCTCGGCAAGCCGTTCATGCAGATCCAGAACGACTATACCCGCCGTTTCGAAGGCACAGGCCTCGGGCTTTCGCTGGTGAAGGGGCTGGTGGCGCTGCACGAGGGCACCATGTCGATCGAAAGCATGCCTGGCGAGGGCACCACGGTGACGATCAGCCTTCCCGTGAACGGCCCGACGGGCCGCTCGGCGGAGAAGGCCGGCGTGGTGCCGATGTCCGCAGTCAAAGCCAAGGCGGACGGTGGCAAAGGGGAGAGCAATGGGTCGCTCCGCAAAACAGCCTAGGGCGGTCAAACGCCGCGGCAATGCCTTCGAGCACGGAGCGATGGCGCTGGGCAGCCTGATCTCGCGCAATCCTGTTGTGGTCGGCGGCTCCACCGCGTTCCTGGTGACGCTGTTCTACGTCTCGGCGAACGCGCTTTGGTACCAGCCTTTTCCGCATGCCGGCGCGTTTTTCGCCACGAGGAGTATCGAGCGCTTTCCCCGGGCGGACAGCGACGAGCCCGAAACCACCATCAATATCGTGCGTCCGGCCGCTGCGCCGATCAAGAGCGACCCGGTCGTCGAGCAGGTCCAGGGCATATTGAAGGATCTCGATTTCTATTCCGGCACCGTCGACGGGATTCCCGGACCGAATACGCGCAAGGCCATCCAGGCCTATCAGCAGAAGGTCGGATTAAATGCCTCCGGCGAGATCGACAGCGTTTTGCTGGATCAACTGGGTGCCACGCCGACGACCGCAGCCGTGGTGCCGCATCCCGTGCCGCGGCCGGTCGAAACGGCCGCTGTTCCAACCGCCATTCCAGCGTCCGCACCGGCAAATGCGGTGGCGCAAACACCTGATCCCCGCATCGTCAAGATCCAGGCCGGACTGAAGGCGTTCGGCAATGACGACATGCGATTGGATGGCGTCGTCGGCGCGCGCACCAAGGCCGCGATCAAGGAATTCCAGGCGCTGTTCGGCTTGCCGGAGACCGGCGAGCCCGACGAGATCGTCTACGTCAAGATGCGCGAGATCGGCCTGACCAACTAAGGGTCGAAACGGCCGCTCGCCGATCGCCTCGCAAAGACCGGTTACGGTCTTCCGGCCAATGCTGTAAGGACCGCCGCATGTCCAGGACTTCTCCATGCGGGTAACCACCGATCTGTGGGTGTCGGCGCTGTTGCGCCGGGTTTTCAGCGCCGGCGGCTTTGCCGCCGTGGTCAAGCGCGGCGCGACGGAAGCCGGCGCGGTTTTCGTGCTGGCGCGGGGCAGGCAAGGGGAGATGGCGCTGTTCGGGCCGGCGCCGCAGACGAGTTACGATTCAGCCAGGCCGGACGACCGTTTTTTCAGCCTGCTTGGCGAAGGCGACGATGCCGCCATCTTCGACGCGCGGCTGGAGCGCGAGAAGAGATTCGATCCGGATATCTGGGTGGTCGAGATCGAGGCGGGCGCCATTCGCGTCGAGGAGCTTATCTCGGTCAAGGCGTCTTAACGGCAAGCCCTTCAGACGCGACGCGCCTTTGGGGTGGCGGTCATATCGGCGCTGTTCGGCTTGCGCAGGTCGGCATTTGCGGCGACGCGCCCAGGCTTGCGAACGATTTTCGACACGGTCTCGGCCTTCCAGCCGCGGAGCCTGTCCAACGCCGCGTCGCGGTGCAGCAGGCGGTAGCGGTCGAGGAAGATGCGGATCGCCTGCGGGTGCGGAAACTCGGTCGGATAGATGGCGGCCGTGATCAGGAACGCCTTGTCTTCGCTGAGGTCGAGCGCCCGCAAGGCGGCCAGCAGCGGTGTGTAATTGTGGCTCGCGGTGAGCGTCCGCGCCGTTGAAAAATCGACTTCGAGCGCATCGGCGAGCGCTGTCTGGAAGAATGCCGCATTGCCGGTCAGCGCGGTCTCGCGCAGATTGACATAGGTTTGTGGCTCGACGAACGGACTGATGGAAGCGCCGCTCTCGGCGCGCATCATGGATCGCAACCGGCGGCGTACAGTTTCAGCGGCATCGGAAGCCTCTTGCCTGTTGACCTCGCCCGCAACCACTTCGGCGTTTTCGGACGCGGCTTTGGCGGTTGTTTCCGGCTGCTGCTGCGACCGCACCAGCGTCGGCCTTTCGAGCACTTTGATGAGATCCGCGATCGTCTGATTGAGATCCTTGCGGCGGGCAATGGCACGGGCATGCGGCAGGCCGTGACGTCCGATCAGCGCGATCAGGTCGACGTCGCTGAGGGCGCGCGAGCGGATCAGCAGCGGAGCGGCGATGTCGACCCGCTCCTGGCAAAGCCGCCGCACCAGCGCGGCGGGTGCATATTCGCATTCGGAAAGGGCAGCCGCGACGTAGCGGCGCGATTCGACCGAGACATTCTCGAAAAGCGGCAGCGTCAGGTCTTCGAGCTGCGCGATCTCCCGGCGCGAAGGGCGGGTGAGCGAGCAGAACGCCGATACCGCGGCGCGAAACAGCCTTTCGGCCTTTCCCGATTCAGCTCCTGCTGCGATTTGCCTGAAATCCGAAGCTGACACGAAGGATACGCCCGACACTCGACACGATCTGGACAGCGCTCTGCCGGGCTGTACCGGTTTCGCGTTTCCCAAGAACAAAGATCAATTTAGCGGCGATCCGTTAGCGCTCCGTTAACCTACTGCCTTCTTAATCGACTATGGAGGCGTTGCGTTGTGCTCCGGGGCAACCGAGAGGAATACGCGAACCATGGGCATGGTACTGTCTTTCGTGCCGCGAACGGCGGCAACCAATCGAGCACAACAAACCGCGCCGGCGGCAGTGATCATCTTTCCCGGGGTCCGCTACGAACAGCGGCCGCAGACCGGCGAAACGCGGCCGGCCGGCCCTGACAAGCCGGGACCTTCGGGAACATTGCCGGTACCGCATCACTGAGCATCGGAACCGGCTTAAAAATCCTGCAGTTCGCAGGAACTCTGTTCGAGAAACCGCGAGACGATCGGCTTCCAGCTGTCGTCGGGCACGAACGAACGGATGACGAATACGCCTTCCTCTATCGGCGCCTCGACGAAGATGGCCCCTTGCAGTTCCTCGGGAAGATCCTTGCGGACCTCGATCATCTGGGCCGGCGTCAGCACAACGGTGTCGAGCATGCCTGCGGTCGCGCTGTGGTCGTTGAACGAGTAGATGTTGTGGCCGCCGCGGTCATAGACCGATATCGACCAGAACGGCACCTTGCCCGGCGCCTTGACCCGCACCATCCCCTCGGCAAGATCGAAACGGCATGCCGCCGCATAAAATAGCGGATCGACCGATTTCACCACCGGCGCGCCGCCGGCTTCCGCGTCGAGCCTGGTCATCTTGTAGAGATCCGAAGCCATGGCCAATCGCGACCAGGCGTCGCGTTCGGAGAACTCGGGGACGAGCAGCAGCACGATGATGTGCACGATGCCGGCGCCGAGCAGGCCGAGCAGCACGGCATGCAGCAGGCTACGCATTGCAGCCGACCTTCTGGATTTGTGGCAGCGTGACGTCCGAGAGACCGGTGCTGCTGGCGATCGGCGTGTCGTAGAACGTAAGCACCAAGTACATCTTGCCGGCGCCGCTGGTCAGCAGCCAGTTGCCGGGCGCTGGGCGGCTGCCGACGGAAATGACCACCGAATTGTCGGCCTGGCGCAGCACTTGATAGGACTGCAGCGCAGCCGGCCTCGGCTTGCCGGTCTCGACCACGCCAAGCGACTGGTCGGCGGCATAAAGCGTCCAGAACCGGGCGGTGGGAAAGCCGCCCGCGATCTTGTAGGCACATTGCCGCTGGAGCTGTTCGCCGCCGGAATCGCGCTCGGCTATGAAGGACAGTCCTTCCGCCTGTCCGAGCGCCAGCACGCCTTCGCGAGCCACGCGGGCCTTCGAATAGGGATCTGCCGTCGGCGTGCCGATATCGGGGAAGGCGGTCCATTGGCCGATCCTGATGGCGCCGACGCCATCCTGCAGCTTCAGTGCATACCAGACGCTGCCGCCACCGCCGACGACGGCGATGGCAAGCGAAAGCAGTGTCAGGAAGGCGTTCTTGAGCATGAGGAGGCAGGGAACCGAAGGCCGGGACTGAAAGATTGCCGCTCGGGGATATCGCGGCGCAGGGCCTTGTGGCAAGCGGCCCCGCGCAATTGGGCGTCACAGCGCCGAGAGGGTTTCCGGTGCAGCGGGCGCGTCGAGCACGGGTGCCGCCTGGAACAGCCTGGTCAGTTCCTTCAGGGTCTGGGTGGTCCGGCTGGACAGCACCGGCGGACGCTCGGCGGCGGCATCGGCAGCTGCCTGTTCGGCGTTCTTCTTTTCCGCTTCCTCGGCCTTGGCGGCAATTTCGGCATCGACGAAGGGGTGATCGAGGCCGGGAATCGGTCTGAGGTCGATATTCTGGTGCGCATAGACCATCAGCCGCTGCCACACCATGGCCGGCAGCGTGCCGCCGGTCATCTTGTTGGTCGCGGTGAAGTCGTCATTGCCGAGCCAGACGGCGGCCGTGTAGTTGCCGGTAAAGCCGACAAACCAGGCATCGCGGTAGGACTGGGTCGTGCCGGTCTTGCCGGCGACGACGATGTTTGGAAGGGCCGCGCGCCGGGCAGTGCCGATCACCGGCACCGCCGCCAGCATGGTGTTCATGTATTTGAGCGCCTGCTCCGACAGCACCCGATGCGGCGGCGGCGCATCCTTGGCGAAGTCGTAGACCACCTCGCCGGTACGGGTGAAGAGTTGGCTGACGCCGTGCCGGGTTCCGGCAAGGCCGTTCTGGGCAAATACGCTGTAACCCGTCGCCTGGTCCATCACGGTCATGCCCGACGTGCCGAGCACCATGGTCTTGTGCGATTCCAGCGGCGACTCGACGCCCATCGCCTCGGCCATGGCCTTGATCGGCTTGATGCCGAGATAATCCTTGGCCAGCCGCACCGGCACCGTGTTGATCGATTTGGCCATCGCCGTGATCAGCGTGACGTTGCCGGCCGACCCGCCATTGTAATTGTGGGGCGACCAGCTGCCCCAGGAGATGGGTCCGCCGGAAACCACCGAATCCGGCGTGAAGCCATGCTCCATCGCCGTCGCATAGACATAGGGCTTGAACGAGGAGCCGGTCTGGCGAAGCGCTTTGGTGGCGCGGTTGAACTGGCTGGCGCCGTAGTCGCGGCCGCCGACGATCGCCCTGACCGCGCCATTGGTCTCGATGACGACGATGGCGCCCTCGGTGACGTTGTATTCCTTGCCGAACTGGCGGAGGTGGAACTCCATCGATTCTTCGGCCGCCTTCTGGATGTTGGCGTCGAAGGTGGTGTGGGCGACAAGCGAGTGCGGGCCGCCTTTGGCGGCGATCTTCTTGACCTCGTCGAAGGCCCAGTCGAGGTAGTAGTCGGGGCTCTTCTGCTCGCCGCGGTCGACGATTTCGGCCGGGTGTAATCTTGCCTGCAGCACCTGGCCTTCGGTCATGAAGCCGGAATCGACCAGGTTGGACAGCACCACATTGGCCCGCGCCCGGGCGGCGGGCAGGTTTATGTGCGGCGCATATTTGGTCGGCGCCTTGAACAGGCCGGCCAGCATCGCCGCCTCGGCAAGGTTCAGGTCCTTGACGCTCTTGCCGAAATAGAAATCGGCTGCCGCCTCGATGCCGAAGGTGCCGCCGCCCATATAGGCGCGGTCGAGGTAAAGCTGCAGGATTTCCTTCTTCGACAGATTGGCTTCGAGCCACAGCGACAGGAAGGCTTCCTTGATCTTGCGCTCGAATGTCCGCTCATTGGTCAGGAACAGGTTCTTGGCCAGCTGCTGGGTGATGCTCGAGCCGCCCTGGACGACGGAATTTGCCCGCACATTCTCGAATATGGCGCGCGACAGGCCGAGCACATCGATGCCGTAATGGTCGAAGAAACGGCGGTCTTCGGTCGCCAGCACCGCCTTGATGACATGGTCGGGCATCTCGTCGACCGGCACCGAATCGCGCTGGATGATGCCGCGCTGGCCGATCTCGTTGCCGTAGCGGTCGAGGAAGGTGACGGCGAAGTCGCCTTGCGTGCGCCAGTCGCCGGCGGTTATCTGGAAGGCCGGCAAGGCCAGCGCCAAAAGGACGACGATGCCGCCGGCACCGAGCGTAAAGCCTTCACTCAACAGTTCGATCAGGCCGCGGCGCCAGCCGTCGACACGGAAACGCCGCGAGAAGATGGTCGCCGCTTCCCAGAACTGGCGCGCCCTGAAGCCGATTTCGTAGACCGAGGAATCAATCCACGCATCCACCGCCAGCAGCCTTGCGGCGATCGGACCTCTTCTCTTGCGTGGTTCCAAAGGACTGGCCATTCCAGGATCCGGCTGCGGCGATGCCGCCAACTGAGAAACCGCATGCCGGCAATTTCACGGCGGCGCGCCGCTATGACTATTCGTCCATTTTGGCGCTGCCTACAAGGGCGATGAAGGTTCCGCGCTTGCGCGAGGTGCCGAGCATTGGCAGTCGTCACATGGGACGCTTGTCCGCGATCTTTTTCGGGTCGCGGCCTATCATGCCGGCGTTGGCTTTCCTGTGCTTGTCGGCAAGCCTGCGAATGCGATCGAAGCGGCTTTCCTCGGCCACTTCGATTTTCGCCGCTGCCTTTGGCTTCGGGACGAATGCGATCATTGATCGATCTCCTTGCCGATGGTGCGCGCCGGGGAAGATACCCCGGCGGCTGTCTTTCAGGCTTGTTTCCGGCAGTGGCTGGTCAATAGCCGATGCCGCCGGGCGAAGCAGCGGCTTCCTTCGCCGGAACGTCGGTGATCATGGCTTCCGCCGTGATCAGAAGCGCCGCAATGGAGCCCGCGTCCTGCAGCGCCGTCCGTACCACCTTCGCCGGGTCGACGATGC